>JAFYFK010000121.1 GCA_017543805.1 Bacillota bacterium
CAGGCAGAGCACGAATTTACATATCATATCTGTTCTCAGCATGAAATAGGTCAGCCATATCGGGAACCCCCATTTGTATGCGGCCATATATCCAAGCGGTACCGACACGAAATAAGTAAACACTGTGTCACCGACTATCAGGAACTTCGTGTCGCCTCCTCCGCGGAGGATTCCCTTCGTCAGAAGGTTGTCTCCGAGCTGGATCACGAGCATGCATGCGATGACCGTTATGATATGCGACGCATATAGTTTCGTCTCTGCTGTGACCTTAAAAATATCTATAATGGGTATCCGCGCGAGATACAGTATGACACCGCCTATAGCGCTGAAGATGACACAGACGCCGATGAGCGCCTTGCCCTGGTCATATGCCTTGCGGTAGCTTCCCTCGCCAACAGAGTTGCCGATGAGTACCGCACTGGCCGCCGATATACCCATGAACAGAGTGAAAATGACATTGCTTATCTGTGAAGCGATACTGTTTGCAGCAGTGAACATCTTGCCGGTATGCCCGATGATAATGGTTATGAGGTTCGACCCGATTATCATGAGCATGTCGCTGAACAATACAGGAAGACCGACCTTCAGATACTTCTTGAATATCTCACGGTTGAACCCGCGAAGGTGGTGCAGACGGAAAGATATGGTCTTATCTTTAAAGGCAAGATAACCAAATACCATCGCGAACTCGCAGACGCGCGCGATGAGCGTACCGAGCGCTGCACCGGATATGTACATGGCGGGCGCTCCGAGCTTTCCGAAGATAAACACCCAGTTGCAGAAACAGTTTACTATGCACGCCACTATACCTGACGCAAGCGCTACCCGTACATTTCCGAAGCTTCGGAGTATAGCTGTGCTTGAAACAGTTATACCGTCCAGAATGAACGTAAAAGCAAGTATGCGGAGATACTTGACTCCCTCTGCAATGACGTCTGCATCGGAGGTGTAGATCGCCATTATCTGAGACGGAAAACAGTAAGTCAATATTGCGTATACAGCAGTTATACCTACTGCCAGCTTAAGACAGATTGAGGTCATGGCGCGGATTGGTCCTAGTTCCCTTTTGCCCCAATACTGCGATGTGATAACGACGCACCCGTTGCTGAGGCCAAGACAGGTGCAGTGCACTATAGTAAAAAACGATGTGGCGAGAGCAGCGGCAGAGAGCGTAGTCTCCCCGAAATGTCCGAGCATCATCGTATCTATAAGCTGTACGGCGAAGGTAATGAGGCCCTGCAGCGATATAGGTATCGATATTGTAAAGAGAAGCCGGAAAAACGACTTGTCGACTGCAAAGAGTTTCCTCAACCGGTTCACCTGTTTCGTTTCTGATACAATAATTCTAGTTTAATCATCAATATATGTCAATAACGCCAAATATGCCGAATTCGAATTATGTAAACCTGGACGCTTGGTAATGCCTATCACTTGAATGCAAAATAACGGCCTCCGGATATGAGTCCGGAGGCCTTATGTGCTGATATAATGCTCAGTTTTTAGTCTTTTTTTATCTTGTCCTTGATCTCTCCGACCTTGGCCTTGATCTTGTCGTCGATATCCGTTTTATCGAGGACTTCGTTCACCTTTGCCTTGATCTTGTCGTCAATGTCGGTCTTGTCCTTAAGCTCGTTTACCTTAGCCTTGATCTTATCATCAATGTCGGTCTTTTCGAGTATCTCGTCTACCTTATCTTTAAGTCCCATGGTCGTCTCTCCTTTCAGATTGCTGGCTTCGCAGCGTTATCTGTAATGATTATACTATCGTTTTATTGCGCTGGCAACTGGAACTTTCAGATGCTTACCTTAAAAAGTGTGCCCCGCGCGCCGTATGGCGCGCGGGGCACACTGTGCTATTGTTAAATACTTATTGTTACGTCAAATGTAATTAACCCATTGCAAGCTTTATTTCCGTAACAACATCCACACCATTGATCACAACGGTAAAGGTCGCTTTACCACTAGAATCGAGATCTGCCTGAAGATCCGCAGCGATTACACTAACCAGAGTAGTGGTTCCATTGACCCAGTTCGACCCGAGAAGCCCATGCTCTGCATCCCATGTGTACTCGTCACCTTTATAGGTGAAGGATGTAATAGCATCAGTAGCATTGCCGCGATATATGGCTCCAAGGAACCGAGCCAGATCAGCTGTGATCTTCATCGGACTTACAGAATGATCTACTACATCAACATAGTTTGCTTCATAAGCTACTGTCGTGCCGTTAGGCGTGATCGTTCCATTGTAAACATACTCGGGATCATACTGATATGCTTTGGCATTTGCGAGGATATCGGCTACCAGTATAGCGTCAGTGTTGACTGTGCCTTCAAGGGTTTCGGTATAACCTCCGGCTACTGCCGCGTACTTTGCTTTCGGGTTAGTAGTCAGTTTAACCTTGTACTCAGCACCATCTTCAGGAGCAGCTGTACCCGTGAGATAGAGCTTTACAATACCCGTTTCAAAGTCAACGTCCGAAGTCCTCTTTACGGACTTGAAAGGTCTGCTACCATATTCATCGCTCTCCAGCGAAGCCTTAAGTTCATTTTCACCATCTGTCCACCACAGGTAGTTTTTGTTGTTGTTTGAACTCCAGAAATAATGACCGGTATCCGCCTGGATCTCAACGTAGTATATGCCATCTGCTGTCTTTTTGATCTGATTATCGACCAGACTGAAGTGGAAGAGTTCGCCGACCGTATTCGTCGTAGAAGCTTCTTCAGAGTCAAGCAGATAGACGTCTAATCCACCGTCTCCGGCACCTTCAATCATGCTACCTCTGAATTTAACGGTAGTGGTGACTTCAACAGGAGTCTTAGAAGACGTATCAAAGGTCACCGTCTTCGTCTCAGCATTATAGCTTTCTGAAGGCAGAACATCAACAACATACGCATAATCGGTCGTAGGTGCTGTGTAAGTCAGTTTACCGTCGCGATCGCTCACAGCAACATCCTCAGCTTTCGGAAGTTTGAAGATGATGATCATTGAGCCATCTTCTTCAGGTCTGCTGTCCTCAAAGCTTACGTCGCTTGTGGTCGCGGTAACGATCACCTTGTACTCAACACCGGGTTCATAACCGAGATCGCTGGGAATAGTAAATGATGGTTCAGTTACTTCAATAGGATCAGCAATACCGGTCCATTTATCATCAAGCTTCTTCTGAAGTTCAACGATATACTTCTCTGCATTCTGATCTGCAGTCCATGTAACCGCCTCTTGATCATAGTTATATGCTATGCCTTCGACTTTAAGATACTGGACTCCACCATATGTCACGGGCTTAAGAGTTTCTTCATACCCTCCAGCAACAGCCGCATACTTGGCTTTCGGGTTGGTGGTCAGCTTCAGAGTGTACTCGCTGTCGACAGGAGCAGACTTCAGGTAGAGTTTTACGATACCGGTTGCAAAATCAACATTAGCTCTCTTTACAGGCTGATTATTGATAGTGCCGGAATCGCCTGTGAACACGCCCTTGAGATCATTGGGAGCGCCCTGCCACCACATGTAGTTGGTGTCATTAACATCGTCCCAGAAATCATGTCCGATATCAGCCTGAAGCTCCACATAGTAGCCCTTGGTATCTTCCATAATCTTGCCATCATTGGCAAGGGTGAAGTGGAAGAGCTCGCCGACTTTGTTAGTCGTAGAAACGGCTACTGAATCGATGACATAAACGTCCAGACCGTCTTCGCTGGCACCTTCGATTTTGCTTCCCGTAAGAGCAACACTTGTTGTCACATCAGCAGGTACACCGACCTTGGTAAATGTGACAGTGTTTGTGGTTTCATCATAGGCACCGGCTGGGATGGTATCGCCTTCAGCGCTGTCGGGAGTGACCGTGACTTCTTTGCTGTGCGCATACTTGTTTTCAGGTTCAACAACAGTCAAGAGACCATCGCGATCACTGACAGAAACGGTCGTTGCGGGCAGAAGCTTGTAGATGACAATGGAGGAACCATCAACAGCAGGTCTGCTGTCTTCAAAGTTGGCATTGCTGGTGGTCGCGGTAACCGTCAGTTTATACTCTTTACCGGCCACATACTCAAAATCGTACTCAGCAGAGGTCGTCGTGTCAGCGGGAGTCTTGACAGCTTTCCAACCTTCTTCACCGTCGTTGCGCATCAGTTCAACAGTGTAACTCTCTGCGTTCGGATCAGCGGTCCAAGTGACCTTGCCTTCCTCATAGTCATACTTCAGGTCTTTGACCTCAAGATACTGGACACCGTAGGTCACGGGCTCAAGATCTTCGGTATAACCGCCTGCAACTGCCTCAAATTTCAGTTTCGGGTTTGTTGTAAGCGTGAGCTTATACTCGCCCTCTGCCGGTTTAGTAGCGAAGTAAAGCTTGACAATACCCGTTGCAAAGTCGACATCAGCTCTCTTAACCGGCTTGTTGTTTATCGTACCGTTGGTATTGCTGAATACACCCTTGAGATCATTCGGAGCGCCCTGCCACCACATGTAGTTGTCGTCATTCGTATCGCTCCAGAAGTCATGCGTTGTATCAGCTTTGAGTTCAACGTAATAACCCTTGGAATCCTGGAGAACTTTGCCGTCAACAAGTGTGAAGTGGAAGAGTTCGCCGGACTTGGTGGTAGCACTAGTGGTATTTGCCGCATCAATGATGTAAGCGGTGCATTCATTGCTGTCTGTATCTACTACTGTCTTTGTCTCTCCACCCTTGGATGTGATAGTAGCCGTAACATCAGCGGGGTCTTCAGCCTTCTGAAGGGTGAAGTCAATGATACCGGAAGTCGCCGAATCAGCATCCTGGGTGTAAGTAGCCTTGTCAGTTTCTACATCATCGATCGTCAGGGCAACAGCATTCTCGACTGCATTCGGATCAGCCGTGAAAGTCAGAGCGCCGGTCTGATCGCTGATAGAGGCACCGCTCGGATCAGTCAGCTTGTAGACGTAGATAATGGAGTTGTCAACTTCGGGTCTGCTGTCCTCATAATTCGGATCAGTACTTGTCGCAGTAACTGTCACCTTATAGAGCTTGCCAGCCTCATACTCGAAATCATACTTGGCATCAGTGGTCGTATCTGCGGGTGTCTTCGCCGCTCTCCAACCCAGTTCGCCATCGTCACGCATCAGTTCAACAGTGTAACTCGTAGCGTTCGGATCAGCGGTCCAAGTGACCTTGCCAGTCTCATAGTCATACTTCAGGTCTTTGACCTCGAGATAGTTGACATTGAACGAAACAGTATTGAGCTCTGCTTCATATCCGCCTGCTACAGCCTTGTATTTGGCTTTTGCACTGGTGGTCAGTTTGAGCGTGTACTCAGCACCGGCTGTCGGCGTGGCCTTCAGATAGAGCTTTACGATGCCGGTCGCGAAGTCAACGTTTGCCTTCTTTGTGGGCTCCATTGTGACAGTGCCGTATTCTTCGCTGTAGAGCTCGGACTTGAGGTCATCCGGAGAGCCTTCCCACCACATATAGTTGTAGTCGTTGTCAGCACTCCAGAAGCCGTGGGAAGTGTCAGCCTGGATCTCAACATAGAGTTTTCCGTCGGTGTCGGTTTTGATCTTGCCATCGACCAGCTCAAAGTTATAAAGGAGGCCCGCAAATGTGGTCGCGGTAGCAGGATTATCCGCATCAATAACGTAGATCTCATTAGCCTCATCGAATCCGCCGGAAGACGTCAGAATCGTGTTGACATTGTGGGCTTCAACTTCAAGATCAAACTCAACATTGGGGTCATTATACTGAGCTGTCTCAGTTGCAGTGGCATCATCAGCATTTTCAAAGGTGAAGGTGTTGGTGTACGCATAGGTGGTATCATCTACGACCTTAACGACCTTGCCTGTCTTCTCGCTGATGCTGTTGATAACAGGATTCTTCAGCTTGTATGCCTTCATCTCAATGACAGCAGGAGCATACTTGCCGGTGTTGTCCGTAGCGGTTACGGTAACCGTAGCCTCTACACCAGCCGTGATGATGTCAGAAGTGTCGATCGGGTTTGCGGGATCAACATTATCAATAGTGGTGGTAGAAGTAGTGTTGCCGTTCTTGATCGCTATATCAACCTTGTAGGTAACATCGGTGGCGTCTTCCTGGAGCTCAGTGGTGTCGATAACGACCGCACCAGCCGGGATGCTGTTCTCAGCATCTGCGGAAGTCGCGATAACAGCAGTTACACCCAATACCTCGCGTGCGGGAATGCTCAGAGGAGCAACCTTAACAGCGTCGCCCATCTCATCTGTAGCGAGGTAAGTCTTCAGCTGGTCACCCGTCAGATCTTCAAGTGCGTTGAAGTCGGAATAACCATCGACGTACTCAGTGAGAGAACCGACACATATTGCAACATAGAGGTTCGTGCCCGGGTCAATGCTTTCCATCCAGTTGGTACCGGATGTAAGATCATTCGCCTGGGTAACGTCGGCCTTGCCGGTCTCCTTGTCATAAGCATACTCACCAAGCAGATTGCCGGTGTCACTGTAGATCTTGACAGTGATATAATCAGGATCGATAGCAGCGGCCATAGCCTTATCATAATCCTCGGTGTAGTCGTCCTCGACGGGGAGGGTAAAGCTCAGAACCAGCTTGCCGCCATTCTCGCCGGCTTCATAGGCAAACGCAGCATCGTCGATATCCTCAGCAGGAACTACGCCGCGGTAAGCGGTGACTTCGTTGGACGCGTCGGACTGTATGTAGTTGACACCGTCAGCAACGATACCAAGTGCGGTAACGGTAGTGGTATACGTGCCGTAATCAGTATTACCCTCGTCATCTACCGGCAGCTTATAAAGCTCATAGGTGGATGCGTCATCGGTGTCGGTGTAAGTGGTCTCACCGTCGACTGCATCGATCTGGTACGTAACGCCTGTCGGATAGGTGAAGCCTTCGGCACCGGTCCAGCTCAGTTCGCCGGCAGTATAGTCTGCATCAGTGATAGCAGCGGTAACAGCCGGGATCTTGCAGAGCTTTACGGTCTCTTCGGGAGAGCTCTCGATATACTCAAGAGGCTTGTTGCTGTACGCCTTAACATTGACACGATAAACACGGCCGGGGAGCATACCGCCATCCGCTGCTTCGCTGTCATGGATATTGTATACATTGCGGACCTCTTCGGTATCGTCAATCTTTTCCCACTCGTTGGTGTCATCGCCGTCAACTATCTTGACGCCCTTCCACTCGGAGCCGTCGAGGTACTCAAGCTTGACCATGTAGTAGTCAGCCTTGGATTCCTCGATTTTATTATTTTCATCGTCATATGCATAAGCATCGGCCCAGGAGACCTCGCCGGTCTCGAGGTCGACGACCAGAGGCTCGCCGACTTCGCCGGTGGGATTGCCTTCCTCGTCAACCAGCTCTTCGCCCAGTATCTGAAGCTGATAAGGTTTGTAGGAAGCCTTCACAGTGGCAGACGTGTCAGCGTTCAGCGCATTGTTGAGGGAATACACAGAAACCGTGCCGGACCAGTCGCCGGAGGGCAGTCTCTGGATAGCTCCGGAGGTATCTGCATCGTCATAATAATACGTGGAAAGATCGAAGGTCACGGTCTTGGCGGTTTCGTCAATATCGCCCTCGATGGGTTCCATGTACGAGGTCTTGCCGTTGTTGAAGTTGCTGAGCCAAGCAGACTCGATCTTAGCGAAGTTATCATTGGCATCGTCGAGTGTTACGACGAGAACGAGAACATCATTTCCATCAATCGTCTGCTGCTCGATCTTGGCAGCTTCCATCGCGGTCGCAACAGCGCCGGAAGTGACTTTTTCACATTCAGCGGTGATGCCAGAATCCGCATCGAAGTGGCTGTAGTCATCGTTCTCATGCTTACCGATGGACTGCACCGTGGCAGTGTAATCTGCGACGTTCACAGCGTCAATGTACTCGCTGACGTCGATACGGGCAACGCCGGCATCATAAACGACGTCAGAAGCCGCCACCGTGAACTCGATGGGGGTCTTCGTGGTGTTCATGACGGGATTGCCTTCCTCGTCGGTGACAGGATTGCCTTCCTCGTCGACTTCAGCTTCGGTCGCAGCCTCATAGATGGTGATCTTGAAGCTCTCGATGCCATCAGAAGAGGTGGGTTCATTCCAGATAAGGAATACCTGATCTTCCTCCTCGGGAGGATTGGCATAAGCGCCGGTCTCAACGTCGAATGCTACGTTGGTCGGCTGGTAGGTCTTGTAGACTTCGACCTGCGCGTAGGACTCGCCTTCAAAGCGAGGATCGTACGTGCTGTTTTCCTTCGTGTTGAGAAGAGTGACCTTGAAGTTCTTGGTATCGCCCTCGGCGATCTTGTCGCTGATGTCAACGACGAAGCCGGTGACGTTGTCCTCTTCATCCTTTACCGGGGTGATAGCACCGCCGGAGAGCTCGCTCCAGTTTTCGCCGTCAGTGCTGACTTCGATCTTATAGCGGTTCTCATCGGTAAACGTGGTCGGATTCTCGACCTCGTCGCTCGCTACGACTGCCGGCCAGGAAATAGTGCTGGCATCGTCAGCAACGGTGAGCACGGGGGCGGGAAGCTTATAGACCGTATAGTTGACCTTGGTCTCGCCTTCGTTCACGGTCTGGGCATTGCCGATGTACTTCGGAGACAGTGTCACTGTCCAATCGTAGTCGCCGGGGTTGCCGATGAGCTTGGAAACATCTATCGTTCCTTCAGCTGCAACTTCATCTACGGTGAAGGTCTTGGTCGTGACGTCTTCTCCGTCAGTGCAGGAGAGCACGAGCTTGAGCTGCTTTACATAGGTATAGTCGACAGCGCCGCCCTCAAGTTTATAGTTGACGGTGAGCTTGCCGGGATCGCCGGGCACAGCGTCAACTTCGGTGCTGGTTATAACGCCGAGAGGAAGGATACCTACGAGCTGCTCAGCAACAGCAGGAGCGGAGGGCTCGCTGTTGAGATAGCAAACCTTGTACAGCTTGGTCTGGCCGTTCGGGCCGACAAGTTCCTTTTCCTGGATTGTGAGATCGCCGATAACGCTGAGAGTAGCGCTCAGTTCGAGGGCCGTCTCGTTGTCGGCATACTCAACTACGAAATCAGTCACATCGACTGAGGTCTCACCTGCTGCCACTTCATAATCCTGAGTGGCAACTTCCTCACCGGACTCCTTGTCGGTGAGAGCAACGGTGATCTTGCAGCCGAGAGTGGCCTCTTCGATCGGATCCCAGGAAACGGTTGCCGCCTCGTCATCGATGACAACGGCCAGATTCGCATCGGCCTGGTCCATCTGGATGACCATAAGGTCACTGACGATAGTCTTTCTGACTGTACCGTTTCTGAGAGCTTCGAGTTTCGCGACATACATGCCGGGACCATAGGTCTTGATGATGTCGGTAGCATCCCACTCTGTTTCGGTCCTGCCGAAATTCTGGGTCTCAATGAGTGTTGCGTCGGATACAGTATCCTGATAAATCGAGATCCTGTAACCCGTCGCGGTTGAAAGCATTTTCCACGCTATGATCGCCTGGCCCTGGCCGTCGTAGGGGAAGGTTTCGGCCTCGTCGTCAGCTGCCAGTACGGAAGCGGGGAAAACAGCAACGATCATGACGACAGCAAGAAGTATCGCCAGAGCGCGCTTTAACTGTTTCATCGCGTTTCCTCCTTAACTAATAAATCCTAAAACTTCGCGGTAGTAGCCTGGCCTTAGTTCGGCCAGCCCCAGCCGCCGTCCCAATCTTCGTCGTCAGGCTCGGTGGGCGTCGGAGGCGGGTTCGGAGTCGGGGTCACAGGGTTGGTGTACTCAACGTTCGCGACCTTGGTCTCGTGCGGGAGCTCCCACTGGGTCTTCTCCTTGGTGGTGCCGCTTACGAGTTTGCCAAGGAGAGAGCAGTTATCGAAGGTCGCGGTGGTGCCTGCGGGAACATAGATCTTTCCGGTGAAGATGGTGTCCTTGAAGTTGTCACCGTTCTTCGTGGTGAAATCACCATGGACTATCGTGCAGGCATTTACGATGCGGGTGATAAGAGTAAGTGCTTCAGCCTTGGTTATCTCACGGAGAGGCTTAATCGTCCCGTCGGGATAGCCCTGAACGAAACCGGCATTGGTGATGACGCCGACTTCCTTGAGTGCCCATGCGGTGATCTCGCTGTAGTCGGCAAATTCCTCAACTTTGCCAGTAGCGGAAACTCCGTAAAGCGGAAGCATGTTGTAGAAGAGAATGCAGGCTTCCTGTCTTGTTATCGGAGAATCCGGATCAAAGACTTCCGCGCTGCGACCGTGGATTATGTCGGAATATACGCACATGCGTATAGCGTCATAATACGGGCTGCTCTTCGATACATCCTTGAACGTGATCCTGTCCGCACAGGTCTCCAGCCCGAACGCCCAAGCCACCATATGGCAGAACTCTGCTCTGGTAATGGCGACATCCGGCTGGAACTCTGTTCCGGTCTTCATGTCGAGACCGTTTGCGGCGGCCTCTTTGATGGTTGCCTCTGCCCAGTGTCCGGCGGGTACATCAGTATACTCGACGGTCCCTGCTGCAAAAGCCGTTACGGAAAATGCGAATACCATAACGACCGCCAGTACTATGACTGTCGCCCGTCTGGCAAACGATTTTCTTTCACGCTTGCTCATACTTAAGCCCTCCTTATAATGAATTACTTAAATAATTACCGATAAGGGTAGATGCTTCCGGGAGGCAATTTCCCGTGGTTTTTTATAAAAGGTAAGACTACCCCCCAGTATCAGATTCATGATACACTATCCGCGTTTTAAAATCAACACAAAAATAAATATTTACTTAAAATAGTAAATATGTTTTTCCCGGATATTTACATAATTTCCCTGATGTATAATTGGGACTTTTTCGCCAGTCTTATGTTCTCCCCTATGCGGTCCCTCAGCACACAAACGCGCCCCCTGTGCATGCCGTATTTTCCGTCTCGCACAGGGGGAGCGTCTCATTGTTCAGTTACACCCTGCTTATAAAGCTTTTTGTGCTCTAGCCTTAGATGAATCTCATGAAGATCACCGCGGTCTCGGCGCGGTTCGCCTTGCCCTGGGGCACTATCGTCGATTCAGTGCGGCCCTTTACAAGCCCCTCGCCTATCGCCCACTGCAGTGCCGGTCTCGCCCACTCGCTGATCTCAAACGCGTCGTCATAGGACAGGATGTTCGTTTCCTCGCCCGCGCTCACATCGTAGCCTTTGTACATCGCGTACCGGTACAGCATCGTTGCGAGCTGTTCGCGCGTGATCTCGTCGTTCGGTCCGAACTTTCCGTTGCCGTAAGGCGTTTTAAGTATTATTCTTTTTGAACCGCCGAATAAAAGTGTCTCTGCCGTTTTGGCAGCCAGGCCGGTCGGCACCGCCCTGTCAGGCGGGCCGATAACTATAACAAAATGCGGAAACGCCCCGTCCGAAATATCGGACAGAGGCGTTTCCATGGTATTCGCTTTCAATTATTACATGGCTGGGAAGCCGTAGAATACTTATTCGCCTTTGATGTATGAACAGGCGCTTCTTGCAGCCGTTCGGCCGGAGTTCACGCTGTTCGCGTTGCAGGACCCGGGCATGTTCATCGTATAGCCGTCGCGGTACAGTTCGCACCCCTCGACGCCCACGGCATAGAGGCCGGGAACAGGCTGTCCGTTCGGTTTTACAGCCTCGAACTTTCTGTTCGTGCGAACAGCGCCTATGGAGGTCCAGACGGCCATATCCTGCCGCACGATGTAGAAAGGAGCTTTGTCTAGCGGGATCATGTGATCTGCAGGCTTTGCGAAGTCATCGTCCGCGCCTTTCGCGCAGAGTTCGTTGTAGCGGGCGACGTTCGCGGACAGTATCGCAGGATCCATTCCGGCTTTCACCGCGAGTTCCTCGATAGTATCTGCTTTGAATACGTTGTTCCCGTCTCCATTGAGAAGGCTCTCCAGGTCTTTGTCGATATCGGGAGCGTTCGCACGGTTGCGTTCTATAAACGACGTGTCGAACACCGAGAACGTCTTCTCCTGCGACATCTTCGCGTTCGTGAAGAAGGCCGCGACGTGCTCGCCGCACAGTTCGTTCGCGTACCGTTCGCCGTTGCCGTTGACCCAGAGCGTCAGACCTTTCTGATGTATGTACATGATAGTCTGGCTGTAGAAGAACAGCGGGTCGATATGGAGCTTTATGAGATATGTCCTCATCTTGGATACGTCTTCCGCTCCGGCTGAAACTGCCATGCGGACGCCGTCGCCGTTATGACCCGGATAGCCGCGGTGGAAAAGGTGCTCAGTGTCAAAGCCGCGCTCCGCCATCATCTCCTCGTTGTCGGAAAAACCGCCGGTCGCAAGGATAACGGCCTTGCAGTCAAAGCGCGTCACCTCGTCCGTCTCGGTATTGACGGCGTAGAGGCCGGCGACTCTCCCGTCCTTCATGATCAGTTCCATGCCGCGGGTGTTGAGGATCGCCTGCGCGCCGAGCTTGACCGCGTCCTCGAGCAGCGGGCCTGTAAGCAGAGAACCGTCGCCGCGGTTATCGGAGGCACGGCGTTTGAACCAGTGGAAAGAATCGACTTCACCGTCACCTTTGCACTCGTCGACAACTCCGGAAAGTCCGACACCGTGACTGAGCAGCCAGTCAATATTCCCTGCTGAATTCCGGACCATGTCCTGCCAGGCGAGAGCGTTTATATGGTAGTTGAACATCTTGCACTCGCTCTCGATCACTTCCCGGAACGTGAGGTCTATCCCGAGTTCCTTCTGCATCCTGCTGCCTACGCCGAAGATGCCCTCGACCTCGGTGCCGTTTCCGCCGAATCTGCCGGTCGTCTCGATGATCACCGTTCTGAGTCCGAGCTCCGTTGCCTGAAGGCAGGCCGTTATTCCCGACGGGCCGGCGCCGACGACCACCACGTCGCAGTCTACAGTTTTAGAAACACTCTTTTCATAATCAGCGCATGCCGGATTCCCGTTCATATTCTGTTCCTCCATTCAAGTTGCAGTATCATATAATATATAATATAGCTTGTCGTTAGTCTATTGCATATGTTGTATTGTCATGGGTGCGATTTGTTATTCTGAATCGAACATGGTATTATATCCTGTAGCACACAGCATCCATAATTATCCAAAGGAGCCTGGCCATGCAGGATATCACTCTTCAGCAGATAGAGATCTTTCTTGCAGTCGCGGAACAGCTGAGCCTTTCAGGGGCCGCCCGCGACCTGTTCATCAATCAGTCAGCTGTCAGCCGATGGATCCAGCGTCTTGAGAAATCGCTCAACACCCAGCTGTTCACACGCAGTAACAAGGGCGTAGAACTTACCGCGGACGGCGAATTCCTATACTCGGAGTTTCGTCCGCTATTCGACAAGCTCGGAAACGTGCTCCAGAACATCCACGCTATGTACAACACCCCTGAGAACGTACTGCGTGTAGGGTGCTACCACTCGGATGAGATCGTCACCGAATTCAGATCTCAGATAAAACCCTTTGAGCGTGCCCATCCGGATACGCTCATAAAACTCGAGCTCCTCGAGTATAAGGAAGTCACTGAGGCTCTCCTCTGCGGGAAAGTGGACTGCACTGTCTCGTATGATATAGGCTTCAGTTTCCCGAAGATGCTGGAATCGAAGCCGTTTAAAGTGCTGCTCCCCAATCTGTCCATAAGCGCCTCCCATCCACTTATAAAGGACGGGAAACTGGACCTCAGAAAACTCAGCGGCGAGACTATGCTGCTGGTGATCACGCCCGAAGCCTACAATGCCGAGGCGTGGAAGCTGGATATATGCCGTAAGAACGGATTCGAACCGTGCAATATAGAATATCTGCCAAGTCCGTTTGCCAGAGAAATAGCGATCAAGAACGGCCGCGGCTTCTCGATCGGCGGCAGCGACCAGAACTGCCACTTCCCCGCTGAGATAAAGCTGTTTCCGATCGAACCTGCTGACGGTGCTCAACAGAGGATGGTAATTAACTGGCAGAAAAACAGTCTCTCTCACGCGACCAGAGAGCTTATCGAATCAATTAAAGGTGTCTGAAGCCTGAAAAAACCTAAAAGGGCGTGCCGCTTCCGTGCGGCACGCCCTCTGTTTTGCTGTCAGATCCTGCCTATGTTCCTGGCGGTGACATACGCGGTCGCTACGGCGTTCTTGATGTTGCTGGGCGCCGTGCAGTCGCCGAGCTGGTAGAATTCCGGCGCGGCGCTGTAAAGCGCCATCGCTTCGTCCTGAAGTGCTCTCTGTCCGACTGCGTAGATGACGGTGTCCGCCGGGAAGAAGACTTCGGCTCCGTCCTTCACGCACTTGACGCCATCCGCCGTGATCTCGGCGGCACGGGTAGAGAGGCTGATCTCGATCTTGTACTTTTCCAGCTGGACCTTAACGCCCTTCATATGCTGGAAGTTGCCGCCGTCGTTGATTGCGTCCATCATCTCGACGATCTTGACGTTGCGGCCGAGCATCGCAAGGTATACGGCGAGTTCGACTCCCACGAGGCCGGCGCCGAGTATCACCGCGTTTTTGCCGACGCGGTCGGGCTCTGTATACGCATTCTCAGCGGAGATGACGTTTGCTCCGTCGATTCCGGGGATCGGCGGTTTTACGGGAACTGCACCGAGGGCTGCGATGACAGCGTCCGCTCCGAAAGAAGCCGCGTTTTCAGGCGTTACTTCGGTGTTGAGACGCACGTCGATGCCGAGTTTCTCTATCGTTCTCTTCTGACGTTCAATATAATCGTCAAGTCTGAACTTGAAGGGGACATTTCGCTCGCAGTTGAGCGTGCCGCCAAGCTCGGACGACTTTTCGCAGAGGGTGACCGTGTGCCCGCGCTGAGCCGCGGTAATAGCGGCCTCCATGCCGCCTATTCCGCCGCCCACTACGAGGACCTTCTTGAGATGGGCAGGCTTCGGGAAGTAGAGAGCCTCCTCTTCCCGGCCGATCTCAGGATTGCAGGCGCAGGAGAAATGGCCGTTCCTTACCAAGTCAGAGAAGCAGGTCAGGCAGCGCATGCACTTGTTTATCTCGTCCTCGCGGCCTGTCTGGGCTTTGATCGGAAGATCGGGATCCGCGATGAGAGCGCGGGCCATCTCGACCACGTCAGCCTTGCCTGAAGCGATTATCTCCTCGAGGAGTTCGGGGTCGCACAGTGCGCCGATAGCCGCGATGGGCGTCTTTACGTGTTTCTTGACCTCCGCTGCGTATTTTACATTGCAGCCCTCGTCCAGGAAGAGACTGGGGTGTGTGATCGGGAAGAGTGATTCAACCTCATGGCTGCCGACGGAGACATGTATCAGATCGCAGTATTCTTCGATCTGTTTCGCAAATGCGATGCCTTCTTCTATGTCGTATCCGCCGTCATAGCACTCGCTTCCGCTGATGCGGACCTCTATCGGGAATTTAGGGCCGACGGCCTTCCTGATAGCCTTGAGGCACTCGACCGTGATGCGTGCACGGTTCTCTATGGGCGCTCCGCCCCACTTGTCCTTTCTGGTGTTGAGTTTGGGGTTCAGGAACTGATGCATCATCCACCCGTGGCCGGCATGGACGTTTACCATCCCGAAGCCGCATTTCTTGGCCATGAGCGCAGCGTCAGCGTATTTCTGTATGGTGCGTTCTATGATCTCTTCCGGCATTTCCTTGACCTGGCGTCCGTCGAAATACGTGTAGTCGACAGGACCGTAGATGACGTCGGGCGCGCCGGGATAACGGTTAGCTCCGGCTCCTCCGTGGGACAGTTCGGCGACACATATAGCACCGTATCTGGAAACGGAGTCGGTGAGGAGCGAGAGTCCGTGAACGGAGGCGGGATTGTCCATCTCGATCTTGTACTCTGTAGTCTTGCCGTAGAGGGAATCGACTATGCACTCGCCTACGGCGACCGACGCCGCTCCGCCCATGGCCTTTCTGCCGTAATACTGGGGCGCGGTCGGCATGAGAGTACCGTTCACGAACGTGTATCTCAGACCGGTAGGGGAAGCGAATATGCGGTTTTTGAAAACTACTCCCGCCAACTTGATTGGTTTGAAAAGGTGTTCATATTTCATGGCTTTTCACCGTCGCCCGAAGGGCGATCATCCTTTCGTCTGGATTGCCGGAATCATCATCGGTAATGCTGTTTATATATTATTTTATCGGCTGGAAAAAAGCAACCGCCTACCTGTACCCCGTTATGTCTTTTCATCATGGTATATCCTGTTGTGACCTCTCATCTTTCGGTCTGTCAGCACTTAATCAGGACCACCAGTAAACTGGTGGTTTGAACAGCCCCTGGAAGGGGCTATTACGGACATAACCCCTAAAAGGGGCACTGAATAGTTTGACACCGCATTACCATCACAGGCAGCCGCTTCAAGCGGCTGTCTTTTTATGC
>JAFYFK010000122.1 GCA_017543805.1 Bacillota bacterium
CCTTCAGGCGCGGTTCAAAGCCGTCTTAGAGGCAGGTCCGGGCAAATTCCATGACGTCGAGCACGTCTTCCGTGTTAAAAGCGCAGCTTCCGAGCAGTTCAAAGAGCACTCTTACCGCGTCGGTGCGCCGCGCGGAGGGCGCGCCGTAAGCCGGAGCGTCCTGCAGCGAGCGCGGGCAGCCCGCCTCCTCCGGCAGCTCTGTACTCGCGATATTGATCTCCAGGCTCTTGCCGTGAGTCTTATAGCTTATGCCTCCGGAATGGCGCAGCCTTAAAGCCGCGATCGCCGCCTTGACCGCGTCAAAACCCTCAGGATCGTACAGGACCGCGGTCACGGCTTCGGGATCCCCGTTTATGCTCCTCAGCCCAAGTCCCGCGCTCTTCGGCGCCGGTTTATTGAGTTTTTTAACTATGCTGAAATTCATAGATCTGTATTTCCTTATATTTTGTCTGAAGAACTCCTACGCGCCGGACGGCCCGTCGTCCTCCGGATTGACGTGTATCATAATATGCTTGACGTTCGGGAATTCAGCCTCGACCGCGCTGTGCACGCTCTCGGCTATCCTGTGGGCTTCGCGCAGCGAGATATCCGATTCCACCGCGATCTCCAGGTCCACATAGATCTTGTTGCTGAACTGACGGGTGCGCAGAAGGTCTATGCGCTTCACGCCGTCCTGCTCCTTTATGAAGCCGCCCAGCTTCTGCTCAAACGCCCTGCCTGACGAAGTGTCCAGCATCTTTGCCAGCGCGTCGCGGCAGATGTCAAAAGCGACCTTCAGTATAAGCGCGCAGATGATGAGGCTCGCGACGGGGTCCATCACGGGGAAGCCGAGCTTTGCCATGCCGATGCCGATAAACGAGCCGACGGAGGATATGGCGTCGGAACGGTGATGCCACGCGTCCGCCTTGAAAGCGGCTGAATCGAGTTTGCGGGCATAGTGCATCGTGTACTGGTACATTGCCTCCTTGACGGCGACGGAAACGACGGCCGCGATCAGAGGAAGCATTGTGGGTATCTCTATGCTGCCGCGCTCCCAGAGGAGCTTGCGGACGCCGCTCCAGCCTATTCCCAGGCCTGTGCCCGCAAGGATAAGCCCGAGTATCAGCGAGGCTACGCATTCCAGCCGCTCGTGCCCGTAGGGATGCTCGGCGTCCTCAGCCTGTTTGGACAGCCTCACGCCTATCCAGGCGACCAGCGTCGCGAACACGTCAGACAGCGAATGCACTGCGTCGGACACCATCGCGCCGGACCGGCCGAATATGCCCGCCAGCAGCTTAAACGCCGCCAGCAGCACATTACCGAGTATTCCTATGCGCGAAAGCCGGTCAAATATCTGTTTTTCTTCTATATCAGTCGTTCGTTCCATTGTTATTCTGCCGGGCTGATATCAACGGTCTCTACAGCTGCGACCGGCTCTTTTCCCGAATGTCATAAAGCCGGACATCCGCTATGCGCGGATGCCCGGCGGTTTTAAGCAATTTTTTAAACTGTTACCAGCTCGTACTCCCTGCTGCCCATGCCGAGCGCTTCGCCGTGTGCCAGAGCAGCTTCCCCGTGAGTCTTCGGGTGGATGGTCTGGAAGTAATCAGTAAGGTCGGATTCCAGAGCCCCTGCCTCGATCGCTCTCGCGCGCCTTCTCTCCAGGCGGCTGCCGCCCATCACCGGCTGCTTCTGCACCGCGTCGTAGCAGGCCTGGTCGAGCGCTACCGGGTCGAACGACGCGAACATTCCTATGCTCGGGACGATAGGCACATCGTTAAAGCCTTCGCAGTCGCAGTTGGGGGAGATGTCCATCGCGAGGCTGACGTGGAAATTCGGGCGGTCCTTGATGATAGCCCAGGTGTACTCGGCCATTTTTTCGTTGAGCACGTCGCTTGCCTCGGACCAGTCGGTCGAAATGGCGTCCTTCGGGCAGACCGTCATGCAGAAACCGCAGCCTACGCAGTGGTCCGGGTCGATGTGCGCCTTGCGGTCCTCCAGCACGTGGATCCCGTCGTTTGCGCAGTTGCGCACGCAGGTCCCGCAGCCTATGCAGTCTTCTTCAAACACTGCAGGCTGGCCCTGGTTGTGCATCTCCAGCTTGCCTCTTCTGGAACCGCCGCCCATGCCGAGGTTCTTGATGGCGCCGCCGAAGCCTGCCGCCACATGTCCCTTGAATTGCGTCAGCGAAACGACGATGTCCGCGTCCATGAGCGCGCGGCCGATCTTCGCTTCTTTAATATGCTTTGTGCCTTCCAGCGGCACCAGCGCCTCGTCGGTGCCCTTAATGCCGTCGGCTATGATGCAGTGCACGCCGGTCACGAGCGGATTGAAGCCGTTGGCGTCAGCGGTCTCCAGATGGTCGAGGCCGTTCTTCCTGCCTCCGACATAGAGAGTGTTGCAGTCTGTGAGGAAGGGCCTTCCGCCGAGCTCTTTGATGTAATCGCAGACGACCTTCGCGTACTGCGGACGGATGTGCGACATATTGCCCGGTTCGCCGAAGTGCATCTTTACGGCGACATACTTATCCGTAAAATCGATATCCTCAAAGCCCGCGGCCTTCATCAGTCTCTTGAGCTTTACGAGGAGATTGCTGCCTTCACGGGCATGAAGGTCAGTAAAATACACTTTTGATGCCATGACTTACCTCCTGTTATTTATCCCAGACGTATTCCTCTCCGACGAGTTTTATTACGTCATCCAGCGCCTGCTTTGCTCGGTCGACGTGCTTTGACGCGACGAGGTGCTCGTTTTCCTCAAAGCCCGGGACAAGCGGAACGACAGCATAGTGGAACTGTCCGTTGGGCTTGTATCTGTCGACCCAGGTCGGGATGCAGCCGAAGGACATATCGACTATCTTTTCGTGCTCGAAACTCCAGGTGAGTTTGACCTCGGCTATCATTCCCTGCTCGGTGTAGCGGGGGTTAGCGACATTGATGGTCTCCACGCGCTGGTTGGAGCAGTAATTGCCGAGCGAATAGAACACCGGCACCTTCTTTGTTCCGTCGCCGTCGGGGACCTCGAAATACGAGATCTCCTGAAGCACGTGCGGATGCGACCCGAATATTATGTCCGCGCCGTTGTTGGCCAGATTCTCGGCAATGCGCTTCTGCCAGTTGTTGCTGTTGTGCTGGTATTCCTCGCCCCAGTGCAGGAAGACGATGATCACGTTCGCGCCGTCGGCGCGCGCAAGCTCCATCTGTTCCTTGATGGCGGCCATGTCCTTGTCGTTCTCCTCATAGCCGAAGTGGTTTATCAGCTCGTTGGCTTCCTCGCCGAGAACGCCGGACTGTATAGTCCTCTTCCCGTTGTTGCGCGGGGTCTCGTAGGTGTAGTTGAGCAGGCCGAAGGTAACGCCCTCCGCCTCATACAGAGTGTAGCGCTTTTCTGAAGCGTCCAGCCTCATTCCGGACGTCACAAAACCCTTGTCCCTGAACATCTGCACGCCGCGCTTAAGCACGGTGAGGCCGCTGTCCAGCATGTGGTTATTGGCGAAGCAGGCGATATCTATGCCCGCGTCCTTCACCGCGTCGGCAAGCGTGTCCGGGGTATTGAAGCTGGGGTATCCGGTGTACGGCTCCTTGCCCTTAAAGCTGGTCTCGATATTGGCTATAGCCAGGTCGGCGGAGCTCAGGTACGGGGTCGCGTCGTTAAAGAACTGGGTGAAGTCGTAGCTGTCGGAAGCCTTGTCGTACGCGGCGTAGAGCTGGGAAAGATGTCCCATAACGTCACCCACGCACATTACGGTCAGCTCCGCGTCCGGCGGATATTCCGGTTCGGGCGGAGTCTCCGGCTCTTCGGGCTCCTCTATGACCACAGGGCTTACAGTGTTCGGCTGTTTGGCTTCCTGATGGGCGTTCTTAGCCGCGGCTTCCCTTGCCGCTATGCCTTTGATTCCGAACACGACAGCAACGACAAGCAGCGCCAATACAAGTATCGACGCCGCCAGTCTTCCTGTGTTTATCCTTACTTTCTTTTTTGAGTGTCTTTCGCTTCTGCTCATTACATTACTGCTTCAACAGCTGCTATCTCTCCGGGGAACTGCTCGCAAAGGATCTCCTGGATGCCGTTCTTTACGGTCATCTGGGAGTAGGGGCATCCCGCGCAGTGGCCCTGAAGCCTTACAAGGACTACACAGTCATCGGTGTAATCCACAAATTCGACG
>JAFYFK010000123.1 GCA_017543805.1 Bacillota bacterium
AAGGTAATAAACAACGAGATCGCCCAGACCCATGTATCAGGCCACGCGAGCTCGGAAGAGCTCAAACTTATGCTGGCGCTTACCAGACCAAAGTACTTTATACCGGTGCACGGTGAGGTAAAGCATCTTATAGGGCACGCTGAGATAGCCAGAAGCCTTGGGATCCCGGAAAGCTGCACGTTCCTGATGGAAAACGGAAGCGTTCTGGAGATAGGCAGAAAGAATTCCAGACTGCTGCCCGAAAAGGTCCAGGCTGGAGCTGTGCTGGTCGACGGACTCGGGGTAGGAGACATCGGAAGCTTTGTGCTCAACGAGCGCAGAACGCTTTCAGAATCCGGCCTGCTTGTCCTGTCGGCGGTATTCGACAGCGCCACAGGGGAAGTTCTCGGCGGACCGAGGCTGTACACAAAAGGTTTTGTTTATCTTAAGGAAAACAGCCACCTCATAGACGAGGCCGAGGAGCATCTCTCCAATATACTGCAGCAGGCGGAAAACGACGGCAGATCTGCCGCGGCTGTCAAACAGATGCTGATCGAGGGACTCAGAAAATACATATACCAGAAGATCAACAGAAGCCCGGTCATAGTTCCGGTCTTCGAGGAGGTTTAAGATATGGTAAGTCACTATAACGACAGACTTTCAGGCTTAAGGGCTAAAATGAGCGAAGCCGGCGTCGATGCCCTGTATGTAAACCATAAGGAAAACATACGCTACTTTTCCGGACGCAAGGGTGATGACTGCGCTCTGTACTTTACTCAGGACATCGCTTACATAATAACCGATTTCCGCTACCGCGAGATGGCGATGGAAATGTCCGACAGCTTCGAATACGTCGAGACCACCGGCGAATACACCACGCTGGATTTCCTTAAGAGCAGGGGAGAGAAGGTGCTCGGAGTAGAAAAGGACTACCTTTCACTTGGAGACTACCTGAGCTTTTGCGAGCTTCCCGGAAAGGAAATAAAGCCGGTCTCCGGACTTATCGAAGATCTCCGGATGATCAAGACAGAAGACGAGATCGAAGCAACACAAAAAGCCGCCGCGATCGCGGATAGGGCTCTGCTCCACATGCTGGACTATCTTAAGCCCGGCATATCCGAAAAGAGAGCCGCCGCGGAGCTCGAATTCGCCATGAAGTGCGAAGGCGCGGACGACCTGTCATTCGATACGATCCTGGTCTCCGGCGCGGGTACGTCCAAACCGCACGGCGTGCCTTCCGATAAGCTCATAGAAGCGGGCGATTTTGTAACTATGGACTTCGGCGCGCTTTACGACGGTTACCATTCCGACATGACAAGAACAGTGGCCATCGGCTCCGCCAGCGATGAGATGAAAAAGATCTACGATATCGTGTACAAAGCCCAGATCAACTGCTGCGCAAAGCTTAAGGCCGGCATGACCGGCATCGAGGGCGATGCCCTGGCGAGAGACATAATCGAGGAAGCCGGCTACGGCGAGTTCTTCGGACACGGAACAGGGCACAGCACAGGACTTGAGATCCACGAAAGCCCCAGGCTCAGCAGGCTCTGGAAGGGAGTACTTCAGCCGAATATGTTCATAACCATCGAGCCCGGAATTTATCTTCCCGGAAAGTTCGGCGTGCGCATTGAAGACTTGGCATTGATTAAGGCAGATGGTATAATGAATCTGTGTACGTCACCGAAAGAGTTAATCATTTTATAAAATAATAAGGAGAATGTATCTATGGTTTACGCAAGCGACTTCAGAAAAGGCATGACCTTTGAAATCAACGGAGAGCCCCATGTAGTGCTGGACTTCCAGCATGTAAAGCCCGGCAAGGGTGCCGCCTTCGTCCGCACCAAGTACAAAAACATCATCACCGGAGCTACCCGCGAGGAAGCTTTCAACCCGAACGACAAGTTTGAGAATGCCCATATAGAGACCAAGCAGATGCAGTATCTCTATAACGACGGAGAACTCTACTACTTTATGGACCCCGACACTTACGACCAGGTTCCTCTGGCTTACGATACGGTTGAGGACGCTATCAAGTTCCTCAGGGAAAATGATTATGCGACTATAAAATTCTATAAGGATAACGCATTCCTTGTAGAAGCTCCGAACTTCGTTAACCTCAAGGTCATAGAGACGGAACCGGGCGTCAAGGGCAACACTGCTACCAACGTTACCAAGGCCGCTACTGTCGAGACCGGCGCTGTCATCCAGGTTCCTATCTTCATCGAAGAGGGTGAGATAATCCAGATCGACACCAGAGAAGGCGGAGAGTACCTGGGTAGAGCATAATGCAGGGATCACGCAGTCAGAAGAAGAAAAAGAGAAGCAAGGGGCCGGTAGTACTCTTAGTACTGCTGGTCTTGCTTGTTATATGCTTTGCAGTCGGATCCAGGGTCTATAAGAACAAGATGGAGTATTACCGGAATTTCAACGAGGCTTTTGACCCGAACTCCGACGCCGAGATCGATTTTGTAGTGCCTTCGGGCTCCGGTACGCAGAAGATCGCGAACATGCTGGAATCCGACGGACTTATAGCCGACGCTACCACTTTCCGCATGAAGTCAAGGCTGTGCGGCTACGACGGGACCTGGCAGGCCGGAAGCTTTAAGCTGTCGCCTTCCATGACTACCGAGGAGATAGTCGAAAAGCTGCAGAACGCCATGGCAGAGACCGTGCGCTTTACCATACCGGAAGGCTATACAGTAAAGCAGATCGGCGAAAAGCTCGCCAAGGACGGACTCATCGACAGCCCTGAGGACTTCTACGAAGCATGCGAGGGAGAATTCGTATATGAATTCCTGGACGGAGTCGAAGCGCAGTACGAGGATCCGACCGGTACAGTTTCAGCTCAGGCCAACAGGCTGGAGGGATATCTTTTCCCGAGCACCTATGAGGTCTATACGGACGCAACGCCGAAGGAGATCGCGGGTACAATGCTACGTCAGTTCGACAAGGTCTACAGCGAGCTGGTCTCCAAGTATCCGGAAAGCGACGCGCTTAAGAATTACAGCATGCAGGAGATAGTCACCATCGCTTCTCTTATCGAAAGGGAGACCAGGGTAGACGCTGACAGGCCTCTTGTGGCCAGCGTCATCTACAACCGTCTCAACAAAAAGATGAAGCTGCAGCTCGACTGCACCATCCAGTACGCGCTCGGCGAAGTAAAGGAACGCGTTCTTTACAGCGATCTCGAGATCGATTCGCCGTACAACACGTACAAGATCGACGGCATTCCCGCCGCTCCGATCGCTTCTCCCGGAAAGGCCAGCATTGAAGCTGCCATAAATCCGGAAAACACAAAATATATCTACTATGTTCTGAAACCGGACGGCTCCGGCGCTCACAACTTTGCGGAGACCGACGCCCAGTTCCAGAAGTATAAGCAGGAATATCTGAATTCACTGTAAATCATCTGATTCAATTATGTCTACTGAGGAGTGAGAGCGACCCGAGGTGACATAATTGAATCATAAATAAGTAGGAGAAATAAAGTATAAATGGAAACTGATCCCGGGCGATTACCCTTAATTGTTCAGCTTCTTATAATCGTAATACTGACATATATAAACGCCTTTTTTGCAAAAGCCGAGATGGCCTTCGTGTCGCTCAGCAAGGCAAAACTCAAGGCCATAGCCGACGATACCACCGACGGCGACGCCAGGGCCGAAAAAGTCATGCTCATGCTTGACGACACCAACTCGTTCCTGTCCACCATACAGGTCGCGATAACGCTGGCAGGCTTCCTGTCATCCGCGTTCGCGTCCTTCAATCTGTCGGAAGTCATCGTTAAACTGTTTGCGGGCTGGGGTGTAAACCTCAATCCGCAGCTTTCTGTTGTGATAATAACGCTGCTCCTTTCCTACCTGACCCTCGTCTTCGGCGAGCTTCTGCCGAAGCGCCTGGCGCTCAGGGATCCGGAAAACACAGCCATGAAGTCCGTCAACGCCATAGCATTTGCGAAGAAGTTCTTTACGCCGTTCGTAAAGCTGCTCTCCGCGTCGGTGCAGGGAATGCTTAAGATACTAGGGCTTGAGGAAGAAGAGGGAAACTCTGAATACATGGCGGAGGAGATAATGAATCTCCTTGAGGAAGGCCAGGAGCAGGGCGAGATCGACGAGAGCGGCAAGGATATGATCAACGCCGTTTTCGAATTTGACGATGTCTTCGCGTACGAGATAATGACTCCGCGCACAGATGTCTACATGGTCGATATCAACGAGCCGATAGGAAACTACGTCGACGAGATGCTCGATGAGCGTTACGCGCGCATTCCGTTCTACGGAGAGGATATAGACGATATAATCGGCATCCTCTACATAAAGGACTATATACTCGAAGCCCGCAAATACGGATTCGAGAACGTGGACATAAAGTCGATTCTCAAGAAACCGTATTTCGTTCCGGAGAACAAGAAGATCAACGAACTGCTTGACGAGATGCAGAAGGACAAGCAGTCCATGGCTGTCCTGATCGACGAATACGGCGGATTTTCCGGCGTGGTCACCATAGAAGACCTGCTTGAAGAGATAGTCGGAAACATCTCGGACGAGTACGAGGACGACGAGCCAAAGCTCATAAAGCGCGACGATCATACTTATGTCATCGACGGGCTCTTTACGCTCGACGATCTTGAGGAAGAGACCGGCATCGCGCTCACGAGCGAGAGCGACAACAGCGCCACAGTGGGAGGCTTCGTGATGGAGCTTTCCGGCGAGGTTCCCGACGAAAAGGGTTCAATAGGCAAGGAATTCTGTATAGACAATTACGAATTCCGCATACTGGCAGTCAAGGACAGACGCATCGAACGCGTAAAGCTGACCGTCCTGGACGAGCCGGAAGAAACCGGAGAAGCTGAGTAATGCCCAACAGGAGCAAGGTCACAGACGACCTTATAATCAGCTGCACATACGAGGCTGTCATGGACACTGCCGGAGTAAGCAGTATAGATAAGAGCATAAGGATAGACAGGGACAAACGCGGAACTTCCGTAAACGTTTTCGTAAACGTCGCGTACGGAAGCCGCATCACCGAAGTCGCCTGGGAACTCCAGGAGAACATAAAACACCGCGTCCAGGACGTGGCAGGGATAGAGGTCAGCAAGATAAACGTTACGGTACAGGGGGTGGAATGATGCGAAGATCTGAAGCGAGAGAACATCTCATGAAGATGTTCTTTCAGATGGAGGCACAGAAGGATTTCAGCGAAGAGGCTGAAGTCACATACAAAGAGCGCTTTCTTGAGGAAAAGGATCAGGAAAAATATTTCGACGACGTCTTCGAAAGCTATATGGCAAACCGCGAGGCCGTCGACGAACTGATCGGAAAATTCTCCTCGGGATGGAAGATCAGCCGCATGGACAAGACGGACCTTGCGGCGCTTCGCGTTGCCGTCACTGAGATTAAATTCCTCAGCGGAAGCGACGTCCCGGAAAAGGCCGCGATTAACGAAGCGATCGAGATCGCGAAAAAATACGGCGGAGAGGGGAGCGGGAAATTCGTAAACGGTATTCTCGGAAGCATTTCAAGAGCGGAGAAGGAGGATTAAAGCATGGCTATTGACCTTTATCTCGGTATCGACACCAGCAATTACACCACCTCGGTGGCTCTGGTGGACTCGGATGACAACATTCTTGAGGATTCAAGGATCAGGCTTAAGGTCGAAGACCGTATGAAAGGCCTGAGGCAGTCCGAGGCGCTGTTCCAGCACTGGGGAAACCTGCCCGACATGGTAGACCCGATAGTCAGGCAGTACGGCGACAGGATAGCCTGCGTATGCGTAAGCACAAAGCCCAGGCCGATCGAAGGTTCGTATATGCCGGTATTCCGGGCGGGATACAATTCCAGCCAGATGATAGCGTCTTCTCTGGGCGTCGAACTTTTCGAGAGCACGCATCAGGAAGGCCACATAAAGGCCGCGTCTATCGGTCAGGATATAGACTTCCACGAACCTCTGCTCTGCGCCCACATTTCCGGCGGAACGCTTGAGGTTGTTGAGCTCAGGGACGGTCAGTTCAACATAGTCGGCGGAACAAAGGACATCTCCTACGGCAAGCTGCTCGACAGGCTCGGCGTAGACCTCGGATTCAGGTTCCCGGCCGGCGCAGCCATCGATAAAATGGCCATGGAAAACGTTCCGATCAACAAAAAGAATCCGTTCGTTGAGGTCTTTATCGACAAGACCAGCGTAAACCTTTCCGGCCTCGAGACCCAGCTGGTGCAGGCGGAAGAGTCCTTCAGCAAGGAAGACCTCGCGTACTACGCAATGGAGAGGATCTCCGAGAGCTTTGTCAAGATCGCCGAAGCCGCCAGAAAGCAGACCGGCATCGAAAGATTCCTTGTCACCGGAGGTATCGCCAGCAGCAGATTCCTCAGAAAATACTGCGAGCCTTATGGATTCATATACGGAAAGCCCGAGCTCTGCAGCGACAACGCTGTGGGAGTCGCGGCGCTCAAGGGTAAGAAGCTGTGGGATTAAAGCCTGTATCGGTATCACAGTTAAACAGTTATATAAAAAGGATCCTCGGCACAGACCCGATCCTTATGAACGTATCCGTTACCGGCGAGATATCCAATCTGACAAGGCACAGCAGCGGTCATTGGTATCTTGCTCTTAAGGACGCAGGCAGCACGATAAGATGCTTCCTGCCCTCGGACAGGGTAAGGAGCCTGCGCTACGATATCTCCGAAGGCATGCAGATCTGCGCCCACGGCTACGTTTCGGTATACGAGCGCGGAGGTTATTACTCGCTCAACATCAGGGATATAGAAGTCGAGGGTGAAGGCGA
>JAFYFK010000124.1 GCA_017543805.1 Bacillota bacterium
ACATCGGCCCACTGCGCCAGCGAAATGTGCTGGACCGCGGACGGGTCGTCCTCACAGAAAACGTCGGTGTAGACCGGCTGTTTTGTAAGCGTCTGCAGGGTCAGCGGTGTTATGAACGCCGCGCCGCCCTTTGACATTATCGTCTTTACAGTGTGACCCTCCTTTGTGAGGGTGTTTGCTATGTCGGCGGCCTTATAAGCCGCGATGCTTCCTGTGATCCCAAGCAGAACTTTCATGGCAAGCCTCCTTATTTCCGGCCTTCGGCGATGACCCTGGCGATAGCCACGGCTATGTCTTCCTTGCCCACGTAGCTGGCGTAATTGCGTTCAGCGTCCAGCAGATAGCCCTTGTGGACGCCGGCGGAAACGGTCGCGTAGTCGTTGGCGAGCACGTAGTCGCAGCGGTTCTTCTTGAGCAGCTCGTAAGCCACATCTATAAGATGCTCCTCGGAGACGCTGTCCAGCAGCTTAAAGCCCATTATTACAGCCTCCGGAAGAAGTTCGCGGAACATGGGGATTATCTTGGGCGTGCGCTCGAGCACCAGCACCGGAGCCCCGAGATTTGACGGCACCTTGGTATAGATCTTCCTGGCGTCGAGCTCTGTGAGGGATTCGGTGAGATGTTCCTCGTCCGCGGCTTCCTGGGCCACTTCGAACACGGTGCCCATGGTCGTTACAGACCTTACGCGGTAATCGCTTACAGCCATGCTGTGCACAACGGCGTCTATTTTTTCCGTCTTCGCCAGCTTTTCAGCCATCTCGGCGAGGTCCTCCGCGGACCCTATCTGCACATCGACGACCTTGTCCGATACGGGCCTGTAGGCACCGCGGCTGTGGACATGGAATATCGTGTCGACGTTATCGTATTCGGAAAGCCTCTCAGCTACCAGGCAGCCGAGCTTTCCGGTACCGAAATTGGTAATAAATCTTACGCGGTCGATAGGCTCCGCCGTACCGCCGGCGGTAATCAGTACATTGATCCCCATAATAATCTCCTCTGTGCGTTGGAAAAGATCTTCCTAAAAAATAATTGCACAGCGGAAAAAACTTGTCAAGACCGCAAAAAACGCGGAGTGCATCCTTGTAATATTTTGCTGTAAGATAATTCTATATTTGTTTTTTGTAATCTTCTGATATAATACTTTTGAAGAAATATTTCGCAATTCGTTCAATATTTTTTTGGTAATTTTACAAGAGGTCACTATGAAAAGAGAAGAAAATACCGCCGGATATGAGCACCTTATAAAAACCACGGATTCCGCCGGTAAAGCCATCTACAAACTTGCTCCCAACTTCAATCTCGACGATCTCACCGGCGAAGAACGCTACGTTCTGGGCGAATCCTACAGATATCTCAGGATGTTCGCGCCTGCAGACGAAAGGAAAAATCTCAAAGCGGCAAAGCAGGACTTCAAGCTCCTGTCGGAGATCCCCGGTATGCCCCCCGAAGCGATGATCATCATCCAGCAGTGGCTCGACTAAACACCGAATAATAAAAAATATATCCCTCCGGCATATATCCGCCGGAGGGATTTTTGTTGCCTTTATTCTGCCTTGACCGGAAAACAGCCTACTCCTTGCTGATGTCTGTCAGATCCTTCTGTTCAGGCGCGTTTTCAGATTTGAAAGGAGACGCCTTGCCGCGCTTTTCCGCTGCGGCGGCTTTCCTCGCGGCGCGCTTTTCCTCTCTCGCCGCTGCCCTTGCAGCCCTCTTTTCTGGGTCATTGAAGGAGCGGATCAGACGGATCACGATAATGGCTATGATCAGGAAGATGATTATTCCGATCAGGTGGTAGCTGAACCACATCACGAAGTCGTCCAGGCCGTCCAGGAAGTTGTCAGCGCCGCGCTTTAAGGTGCGTCCGAGGCGGGCGAAGAAGCTCTGGTCCTCGACCACGCTGTCCGCAAGCTGCTGGACCTCGCTGACGTCGATGTTGACGGTGGAGTAGCCGATGAGGCTGTCATAGCGGTTCTTGCTCTGGCTATAGTTGTCGATCTGGTATTCGCACTCGGAGAGAGCGTTCTCCAGCTCGATAATGTCCTTCATCTCCGTAGCCTTGGAGAGCAGCTCTATAAGCCTGTCGTGCTTGGTCTCAAGTGTCTCGAGGCGGTTTTCGATGTCTGAATAGGCGAGGCTTACGTCCTCGACGCTCTGGCTCACGTTGACCACATGGCAGGTGTTGCCTATGGCGCTGAGGAACTCGGAATACTGTGACGCCGGAATTCTGACGGTGTAGTACGCGTTGCGCATGTTGTTCTTTCCGAAGTATCCGCCGTAGTAGCTCTCGTTTGTCTCAAACCAGCCGCCCATGCTGTCGACGAGCATGCGTATGTTCTTCTGGGTCTCTTCGAACTCCAGGGTCTGCACGCTCATGGACGCCCTGTAGATAAGCTTAACGTTGGCCTTTTCCAGAGTTTCGGTGCGTATGCTGCCGATCTCGCCGGAAGTGTTGTAGCTTTCGGATCCGTCCCGGTATTCGTCCATCGGCGCCATCGGCTCTTCCGCTGCGACATACCAGCCGTTGTCCGCTGCGTATTCAGCCTTCCCAAACGACGCAGCCGGCGCGGGCATGGCCGCGGGCGAAGAAGAATACTTGGCGCTTCCGCCGCAGGCCCCGAGAAGGCACATCACCATAACGAGCACTGTCAGCAGCGCCGTCCCTTTTAATATGGTCTTTTTCATCTCTTATTCCTCCCTTCTATTCCGCCCTGAAGAAGGCCGCGATGTTTCCGGCTTCGTCATAGAGCGCGATCATTTCTTCGGTATTATATCCTTCAACGCTGTAAAGCGGATATCCTGTGTATTCCTCGCCGAGCGCTTCGCCGATCTTATAGACCTCGTCATAGACCGCGGTGTAATGCCGGCCGCCGTATTCCAGGCTTTCGATGACCCCTGCGTCCAGGCTCTCGTTATTGTTGCCTGAGTATGCGAACTGGTCTGCCTGTTTGGAACCGGATGATGTTTCAGGCTCTTCCGGCGCCGCGCTGTCCGACGCGTAATTTCCGGCTGTGGCGGCAGGAGACTCGGCGGTCAACATGTTATTCTCTTCCGCGGGAACCGATTCGGCAGAAGCCGCGCTCGGAGCCGGAGCAGCCGGCGCGCTTGCAAGCGCGGGCGCTGATGCCGGGGTTGAAGGCGCCGCGGCGCTCTTGGAGCTTCCGCCCATTCGGATTCCGCCGCCAAATGTCAGGAAGCTTCCGACCGCGACGCATACCGCAAGAAGCGCCACCAGGCTTCCGTGTCTTCTGATCCACTGCCCCGCGCCATGCAGACGGTTTCCGGTGCGGACGTCCTTAAACGAAGCTTCCCCCAAAGCCTCACTCTGCTCAAGCAGGGCGTCGTCTATGCCGCCGAAAGCTCTGTAAAGATCCATGCTCTTCATAGGCTGTAGCCCTCCTTCTCCAGATAGTCCTTCATTTTGGCGCGTCCCCGGTTGAGCGTGACGGACACGGCGTTGGCTGTCATTCCGTATTTTTCGGCTATGTCCTTGACAGCCTCGGTGTAGAAATAGCGCCTGACCATTATGCAGGCCTCCTTTTCCGGCAGGGTCCTGAGGAAGCTGCTGATCGCCTTCGACAGCTCGGCAGCGCTCACCTCGTCCAGAGGATCGCCGCCGCCGGATACGAACTCCGCCAGCTCATCAAGACAGCTTTCCGTCTCGCCGCTGCCGCGCTTCTGCGCGCGGTTTGCCTCGTAGCGGTTGAGCGCAAGGTTGCGTGTTATCTTCGCAAGAAATGCCCGCAGGATGTTGGGCCGCTGAGGAGGCATGCTGTTCCACGCGTGCAGCCAGGTGTCGCTTACGCATTCCTCGGAATCCAGGCTGTCGCGGAGCACATTAAAAGCGACGCGGGTGCAGTATGCTCCGTACTTGGAATCTGTTTCGGATATTGCGGACTCGTTTCTGTCGAAATACAGTCCGATTATCTGTTCGTCGCTGAGGAAACCCATCGACACTCCTTTATTTAATTACCCCTTTGTCTATACAGACAGGGTATCCAAAGAAATCTTACAGGATTTAAAAATCTTTTTTTGAAAAAGCATTCATGCCTACCGAGGGTCCTCAGGGAACCCGGTTCTTAGCGATTGGCGAGCCAGCGGCGAAGACAGAGCTTAGAACCGCTGGGAGGGTGCCCCTGAGGAGCGGGAGCGACCCGAGGAGGCATGAATGCTTTTTCAAATAATAACATTATTTCAGCCACATA
>JAFYFK010000009.1 GCA_017543805.1 Bacillota bacterium
AAGAGCGCCGAAAAGGCCGCGAAGGCTTCCACCCTTGCGGGTGTCGACCTTAATCCAGGCGATGAAGTCGAGCACAGCAAATTCGGAAGAGGAACCGTCATTACACAGAAGGGAAGCGTCGTGACCGTCGCCTTCAATTCTGTAGGAATAAAAAAACTCGCAGTAGATCTTGCACCGCTTAAGAAGGTATAAAAATGGATGTACAGAAAAGAATGGAAGAGCTGTACAGGCTAATCGCCTACCACAGCGAACGTTACTACAACCAGGACGACCCGGAGATCAGCGATTTCGATTACGATAAGCTGAACGTTGAATTACGTACTCTTGAAGCGCAGTATCCGATGTTCGCGATGGAGAATTCCATAACGAAGCGCGTCGGCGGCCAGGCCGGGGACAAGTTCAAAAAAGTGCAGCACGACGTTCCGGTCATTTCCCTTCAGGACGTCTTCTCTAAGGAGGATGTGCTGAGCTTTGTCGAAAAGGTGAAGGCGGAGTATCCCGACGCTAAGTTTACCGTCGAAAAGAAGATCGACGGCCTGACGCTTGTCCTCAGGTACCGCAACGGCAAGCTTGTCGACGCCATAACGCGCGGAGACGGAGCTGTCGGCGAGAGCGTCTACGATAACGCGCTGGCCATACGCAGCATTCCCAAAGAGATCCCTGAAAAACTGCCATACCTCGAGGTCCGCGGAGAGGTCTATATGAGCTCTGAGAGCTTTGAGGCCTTCAACAAAAAGCAGGAGGAATCCGGCGGCAAGATCTACGCAAACCGCAGAAACAGCGCGGCAGGGACCATGCGCCAGCTTGACCCGGAGATCGTCCGCCAGAGAGGCCTGGACATTTTCATCTTCAATCTGGAGATCGCCGAAGGAAAGACCTTCACGTCCCACAAGGAAACGCTGGAGTGGCTGGAGACCCTCGGTTTCACCACAGTTCCTGATACCATGCTGGTAAGCACACCTCAGGAGGCCTGGGACGCCATACAGCACATCGGAGACGTCCGCTGGCATCTTAACTACGGCCTTGACGGCGCTGTAGTAAAGGTGGACAGCCTGGAGACCAGAAGGCAGCTTGGCATGACCGCCAAGGTCCCCCGCTGGGCGGTCGCGTACAAATACCCGCCGGAGCAGAAGGAGACCGTTGTAGAGGATATCCTTGTCCAGGTCGGGCGCACCGGACGCATGACGCCTCTGGCGGTCCTTAAACCGATACAGCTGGCCGAGACTACCGTCGCCCGCGCAACGCTTAACAACCAGGATTACATCGATGAAAAAGACGTCCGCATAGGGGACACCGTAATCGTCAGAAAAGCCGGCGACATTATCCCGGAGGTCTTTTCCGTGGTCAAAGAGAAGAGGCCCGAAGGTTCAGTTCCGTATAAGATGCCGGAATTCTGTCCGGTCTGCGGCGCACCCGCGGAAAGAGAGGCTGACGGCGCGCATCTGCACTGCACCGGAACTGCCTGCCCCGCCAAGGACGGACGGTCGCTGAGCTACTTTGTGAGCAAGGACGCCATGGACATTGACGGCTTCGGTCCGGCCGCTATGGAAGCTCTCATCGCTGACGGATACATAAAGACGATTCCGGATATTTATCTGCTCAAAAACCACAGGGAAGAGCTTATAGAGGCCGGGACTGTGGGAAAACAGAAGACTGTGGACAAACTTCTGGAATCCATCGAGCGCTCAAAAAATAACGACATAGACGACCTGCTTACCGGTTTTGGGATCCGCAATATCGGAAAGCAGAGCGCAAAGGTGCTCGCGTCCAACTTTCCGGATCTTGACGCCATTGCGGCTGCTTCCGTGGAGGACCTGACCGCGCTGCCGGATTTCGGGGCTGTAGTCGCTAACGACGTTTACAGCTTCTTCAGAAAGCCGGAAACCGCGGAAATGCTGTCAAGGCTTAAAGAGTACGGAGTAAATATGACTTCGCTGATGGCTTCGAAAAAGAAGGACGACCGCTTTGCGGGCAAGACCTTTGTCCTTACGGGAACTCTTCCGACCCTGACGCGCGACGAGGCTTCCGCCATTATCGAGAGCTTCGGAGGAAAGTCAGCTTCGTCTGTTTCGAAGAAGACAGACTACGTGCTTGCCGGCGAAGCCGCGGGAAGCAAGCTGACAAAAGCGCAGGAGCTCGGAATTCCTGTCATAGATGAAGATGAATTCCTTGCCATGACGCGGTAAAATATTTTATAATAAATTGTTGACGGAACATTATATTAAGGTATAATGTTGTTAAATAATTAACGTTAATATTTTAACAATTAGTTTTATCTGGAGGTACACTATTATGAAAGTAGCAGTTTTCGGCGCAGGCACCATGGGCTCCGGCATTTGCCAGGTATTCGCACAGAACGGACACACCGTACTGATGTACGCGAGCTCGGTGGCTTCCGCCCAGAAGCACAGGGATAAGCTTGGCGCTTCCTTCGACAAGCGCATCGCAAAGGGCAAGATGACCGAAGAGCAGAAGGCTGCTATCCTCGGAAATATCCTCTGCGAAGAGAAAGAGGCAGCTGCGGACGCAGACCTCGTCATCGAATGCGTAAAGGAAGAAATGGCTGCAAAGAGAGAACTCCTCGGAGAACTCGACGAGCTCTGCAAGCCCGAGACTATTTTCGCCACCAACACCTCGTCCCTGTCTGTGACCGAAATGGGCACCGGCCTTAAGCACCCCGTAATCGGAATGCACTTCTTCAATCCGGTTCCGGCAATGAAGCTGGTTGAAGTTATCCGCGGCGCCAACACCACCGACGAGACCTTCAAGACTATCTACGATCTGTCTCTCGCTATCGGCAAGGAGCCGGTAGAAGTAGTCGAGAGCCCGGGGTTCATCGTAAACCGCATCCTGGTTCCGATGATCAACGAAGGCGCAGGCCTGTATGAGACCGGCGTTGCCTCTGCCGAAGATATCGACAAGGCAATGAAGCTCGGCGCAAACCTTCCGATGGGACCGCTCGAACTGGGCGACTTTATCGGCCTTGACGTTTGCCTGGCCATCATGAACACCCTCTACGACGAGACCGGAGATCCCAAGTATCGTCCTGCCACCATCCTCAAGAAGATGGTCCGCGGCGGCATGCTCGGAAGAAAGACCGGCAAGGGCTTCTACGATTACAGCAATTAAGGTCATTATCAATTGAATATTGCCTGCGGTTTTGATATAATACTGCAGGTCAGCAACAAACTTTGGCAGACTCCGCCTGTGGTCCTTACCGGGCCCCGCGCAATAGGAATCTGTGAACCGTGTCAGGTCCGGAAGGAAGCAGCAATAAGCGGAAACTCTTATGTGCCGCAGGTAAACCTGGCAGGGACCACAGACGGAGTCTGCTTTATTTGTATAGTTTTTATCTCAAAGGAGTGCCGCAAGCATGGAAAATAAATCTGCATGGGAAAAGTATAAAGCAAAGGATCTTAAGGAACTTGACAGAGTCAGCGAAGGATACAAGGAATTCCTCGACAGCTGCAAAACGGAGCGCGAGTGCGTTAAGAAGACTATAGAGATGGCGGAGGCAGCAGGTTATAAGGACCTGGACAAGGTCCTCGCAAAGCGCGCTCCCAAAGAGGGCGATAAATTATATACTGTCTGCATGGGCAAAACTCTGGCGCTCTTCCGCATAGGCAGTGAGGATCTCGAAAACGGAATGAATATCCTCGGCGCGCATATAGATTCCCCGAGGCTCGACGTCAAGCAGAACCCGCTGTACGAAAGCGACGGATTTGCATATCTGGATACCCATTACTACGGCGGCATCAAGAAATATCAGTGGATAACCCAGCCCATGGCGATCCACGGAACCGTCGCGAAGAAGGACGGAAGCACCGTTGATGTCTGCGTCGGAGAAGATCCCGCGGATCCCGTATTCTGCTTTACTGATCTTCTGATACATCTTTCCGCGGAAAGACAGCAGAAGAAAGCATCGGAAGTTATTACAGGAGAAGGGCTCGATCTTCTCATCGGAAATATGCCGCTCGCGAAGACAAAGCTTGCAAAGGGCGAAAAGGAAGCTGTAAAAGCCAATATTCTCGCCTTCCTTAAGGATAAATACGGAATGGAAGAGGCAGACCTGCTCTCAGCGGAACTCGAGATAGTTCCCGCGGGAAAGGCAAGAGACTGCGGCTTTGACCGCAGCATGGTCCTCGCGTACGGCCAGGACGACCGCGTCTGCGCTTACACCTCGGTGCTTGCCATGCTCGAGGAAAACGCGAAGATAGGCAAGACAGCCTGCTGTCTCATCGTAGACAAGGAAGAGATCGGAAGCGTCGGCGCGACCGGCATGACCTCATTCTTCTTCGAGAACACCGTCGCCAAGCTCATGACCGCGCTCGGAAAAGACAGCTTTGCCGCAACACGCAGATGCCTCGCTAATTCCAGCATGCTCAGCTCCGACGTCAGCGCGGGCTACGATCCGCTCTACGCTGAAGCCTACGACAAGCGCAACGCTGCGTTCATATCCTGCGGCGTCGCTTTCAATAAATTTACAGGCGCCCGCGGAAAGAGCGGTTCCAACGACGCAAACGCGGAGTACGTCGAAAAGGTCCGCAGGATAATGGACGACGAGGACGTATCCTTCCAGTTCTGAGAGCTAGGA
>JAFYFK010000125.1 GCA_017543805.1 Bacillota bacterium
CAAAGAGCTTGCCGCCGAATTCCAGATAAAGCTTGCCCTCGAAATGGCTGATACGCTCTTTAATATGTTCCGACTGAATCTTCAGATATTTATCATTATCAAATCCTGTCCGCATACTGTCGTCCTGCCTTCATTCAAATGGCGGCCCTGCAGGCCGCTGCTGCACCTTAAGTGCCGAAAACTACCAAACTAAATTATTTTATCACATAACTCCTGCGAATGCTATAGCTGAAAATGATGTAATGGTCAAAAGCTCCTGCCCGTTCCTTGCAGCAGACCCCTTTTTCATTTCACCTCATTCATCAGCCGCGACACCCTGCGGTTTATAAGCCCGCTTGCAGCACCGACCACGATGCCGGCGAGCGTACCTGCCGCGACAAGCACCGGCAGGTAAGCGAGCACGGAGCCGTCTGTCAGGAGCACCGCCGTCAGGAGCTGCCCGACGTTATGCATAACGCCGCCGACAGCACTCACACCGGTCATGCCGAAGCGGCCGGTCTTCTTCAGCGCCGCCATAGACAGAAAACTGAGTACAAATCCTGCCATGGAATAAAGGATGGCAAAGAGATTTCCGAACATGAAGCCGCTCAGGATGATCCTGGCAAGCGATACGAGGACGGCATCCGCCGGTCCGAGCGTATAAAGCAGCGTCACCGTCACGATATTGGGGAGTCCGGGCTTGGCGCCGGGCACGCCGAGCGGGATCGGGACCAGCGATTCAAGGTAGGAAAGCGCCAGTCCGAGCGCGGTAAAAAAAGCGAGCAGGACAAGCCTCGACGTATGCTGATGGACACGCTCTTTCTCCATTAAAACCTCCGGGCGGAAAACGCAAAATTCTATGTCATTATACCACAACCGGAGCCGAAGGACACCCCCTCCGGGGGGATGCCGCAAAGCTTCTTTTTCCTTGTATAAAGCGGGCCTGTCCGTTATGACTGCCTGTTTATTGTTAAACTTTTGGCAAGTTATGCTTTTTAATTATTGATAGCATTGACTTTCGTTGAAAAGCGCGTTAATATGTCTTTGGCTGGTATTTACGATCGGCTTAGCTAAATGATTCTAGGAGGAAACAAATGAAGGGAACTGTAAAATGGTTTAATAACCAGAAGGGTTATGGTTTTATATCCACTGCTGATGGAACGGATGTTTTCGTTCACTACTCTGCTCTCAATATGGAGGGTTTCCGTACGCTTGACGAAGGACAGGAAGTAGAATTTGATGTGGTCACCGGTGAGAACGGCAAGACCCAGGCGGCGAATGTGACCAAATTATGATATCTTGATTGGCCTATTTCTTCCCGGAATTACCTATACACAAGGAAGCAGACATATTAAGATATAAAAGAACCGGCAGTGATGCCGGTTCTTATTTGTTCTTCGTTTTCCTGTGAAACGCGATTTACGCGTTTTTACCGTGACACTTCTTGTATTTCTTGCCGCTTCCGCAGGGGCAGGGATCGTTGGGGTAGATCTTCTTTCCTTCACGGCGCACGGTACCGGAAGCCTTGTTCTCTTTATAGAGCTCCGCCCTTCTCTCTTCGCTCAGGATATCATTCCACTCCTCGAGGCCGTACAGCCAGTCTGCCTTGGCACCTACCATGTTGTAATAAAGCTTCTCGGGATCGATCTCGATCTTGAGCTGCGTCTCTTCATCCATGGTCTCAAGCGGGTTCTCGTAGCCTTTCAGGGATTCATTGATCCCGTCAAGAAAACCTGTCATGATCTCGGTGTCGGTGCCGAACTCCTCTGCGAGGCTTTTGACGGTGCCTTCATACACCTTGGACGGATCCTTCAGGATCTTTTCATAGATCCCTTTTTCTATACCGAAATACCTTGTCCAGAGCTGTTCTCTGGATTTAACATCCAGTTCGTCTCCGTATGCTTTTGTTCTCCACTGCTCTAATAATGTCATGTTTCTTCTCCTTCTTTTTCTGCCTCTTCCACGGGTTCACTTACGCGTTTCGGTTTCTTTTCCCTCTCGAGGAAAGCGATCAGCAGCATCATCATAAAACTGATGGCTGAAATCATTCCTCCGGCTTTCAGCCCCTTCGGGAGATAACGCATTGTGATCTCGTGTTCCCCGTTGCTTAAGTAAAAACTCAGAAAGGCATTAAATCCTTTATATATCATAACTTCTTCGCCGTCAACCATGACTTTCCAGCCTTCGTCATACGGAATGCTCAAAAAGATCATGCCCCGGTTTGAAGTATAGCCCAGTGCTTCGGTGTCGACGCTGATCTTTCCGTCAATATATCCGTCCCTGATCTCAGTGATCTCAAGGGGAAACTGTGAAAGCTTGTCGTAGACTTCCTTCAGGGCATCAAAGTCGAAGCGGCAGACCGTGATCGGAAGCTCTCCCTCCGTCTTGTCGGAGGTGAAACGGATCAGGTCGCCTTCATGGCAGTACCCGAGTTCCATCAGGTACCTGCGGTCCAGGTTGTCAAAGGTCTTCTTGCGAGAAGGCCAGTTGACCGTCACTTCCTCGATCTTCGAGCTGTTTAAAAACGCGTAGTACTCTCCTTCTTCGGGAAGCGTCACCGCGTAACTTCCGTCCGCAGTGCTTCCGGGCTGCGGCACAGGCTTCAGCACCTGGGAAGCGCCCAGCTCGTCGCAGAGCGAGTTTTGTACAAGCGTCGGATCATCGAGTTCGAGCATCCACGAATCCGTCAAGGACGCCGGACTCATGAATCCCAGCGGAAGGGAAAGGTCATTCTGATAGAGATACGCATCTTCCGCGCTGTCGATAAGGATCTGTCCCGCAAATTCATCCTGTTCGCTGCTATAGACCGCATACTTTACGCCCAGCAGCATGTCAATGAGCGGTGTCGACCCGGTGATGCTGTACGCATTGGTCGAAGCCTCGCAGCCGAGCCTCTCGAAAAGCTCGGAGCAGTCGGCGTTGGCCATGGAGCTGAAGAGCGAGACCGCATGGAAACCGAGCCAGGCTCCGTCATCCTTGGTCTTGCGGTTCTTCCGTTCCATGCGATAAAAGCTGTCGTCTTCGATCCGCGACATGACCTCGCGGAAACCGTCATTGCCCTTGGTATAAGAGGTCCTCGACGTCGTC
>JAFYFK010000126.1 GCA_017543805.1 Bacillota bacterium
AGATTCCTTCCGGGCGGGAGACCTGGACGTAAAGAGCTATCCGGTGTCTCACGACGCGGCCGATCCGGTGGCGTTCAGCTTCGAAAAGGACGGCGCAAAGATATCGATAGTCACGGATACCGGCGTGGTCACAGGGCACGCGAAGGAAGCCATGCGCGGAGCGGATGTGCTGGTGCTCGAATCGAACCACGACGAAAGCGTTCTCCGGATGGGACGTTACCCCTGGTTCCTCAAGCAGCGCATCCTCAGCGACATCGGCCATCTCTCCAACGAGGCCGCGGCCGAAGCGCTTTCGGAAGTCCTCCTGGAAGAGCAGACCGCCGGCAGCGCGGGCGCAAGAACAGTGCTTCTTGCCCACCTGAGCGCGGAGAACAATTTCCCGGAGATGGCGCTGATGACGATGCAGAACATCCTCGAAGCAAACGGTTTTTCAGTAAACCGCGATATCTGGATAGAAACTCTGCCCCGACAGGGACGGAGTCCGATATACAGCGTGTGAGAAGGAAGGTCATACTATGAAAAAAGGTTTATCTCAGTTAGTGGCGATCCTGCTTATGATGGCGATCGCTTTCGCCTGCGGCTTCGGCGGAAACCTTGCCGCAAACTGGGCGTCAAATAAGGGACTGCTCCCCGAATCGTTCACCAGAGTTTCGGCAGAACCGCAGCCTGCAGAATCGGCGGCTGTACAGAATACCCCGGGAAATACTGAGGAGACGAAAAAAGATCCGGAGCAGATAACCGTCAATGTTGACGGCGACATGACTGTCGCTGAAGCCGTGGCGCAGAAGGTACTGCCCTCCGTGGTCGGCATCAGCACAAAATATCTTTATACATCCTACATAAACAGCTTCTTCGGATGGGGCGGCAACAGCCAGTCCTATGAAGCTACATCCGTCGGCACCGGCTTTATAGTCGATGAAAGAGGTTACATCCTCACCAACGCCCACGTCGTAAACGACGGAGACTTCAAGTCCATAACCGTAAGCCTTTACGACGGAGAGACCGCGGAAGCCGAAGTCCTCTACACCAACCCCACCCTCGACCTTGCGGTCATAAAGATCGACGCAGAAGGCATGGACCTTGTTGCTGCTGAGCTCGGCGACAGCGAGGAAGTCAACATCGGTTCCTACGCCGCGGCTATAGGAAACCCGCTCGGCCTCGCGTTTGAGCGTTCCATGAGCCAGGGCATAATCAGCGGTCTTAACAGAGCCATCACCGTTACCAACGAATCCACCGGCGGAACCACCACCATGGAAGGCCTTATGCAGACCGACGCCACCATCAACTCCGGCAACTCCGGCGGCCCGCTGCTCAACAGCAAGGGACTCGTAATAGGCATCAACAGCGCAAAGGCGTCCAACGGCGAGGGCATGGGCTTTGCCATCCCCATCAACGTCGCAAAGCCGATAGTTCAGCAGATCATAAGCACCGGTTCCTACAACCGTCCGCTTATCGGGATCACCGGCATAGGCCTTGAGGACCAGACCAGCTACACGGAAGAGCAGCTTAAGGATTACTTCGGAACAGCTACAGGCATCTACGTTTACAGCCTTACCGAAGGCGGCGGCGCTGAAGCGGCCGGCATCCAGAAGGGCGATATCATCACCGAAGTAAACGGCACCGCTGTCGGGACCATGAACAAGCTCAACACACTGCTTGTCCAGTACGATCCGGGCCAGACCGTGACTCTTACGATCCTTCGCGACGGCAAGGAAAAGACCGTGGACGTCGTCCTTACCGGCGACAAGAGCGCAAGCCTTCTCGAGAAGGATACTGAGGAGCACGCGCAGCAGGCTCCGGAAGACGATTTCGATCCCGACGATATGTACGAAGACCAGTACGGCGAAGAGCCCGAACAGAGAGAAGGCAGACCCGGTGAGGGCGGATTCAACGGCGGACAGTCCGGCGGAAGAAGACCGTAACCGCACCTTTTAAGAAAGTCTTAAAATGAGCTTTCCATCGTCTATCGCAAATAGACGATGATGCGACCGGCGCAGAGGAGAGGTCCCTGCGCCGGTTATTATTTTGTCTTCAGGGCTTTTGTGATATAATCAAGGAAATATCAATTTAAGTTAAGAGGTGTCATCATGAAATACAGATCTGACAGATACGGAAACAAGATATCGCAGCTGGGCTTCGGCTGCATGCGTTTTACGAAGAAGGGCACCGGCCTTGATTACGAAAAGGCCGAAAAGGAGATCCTGAAGGCGATCGAGCTCGGGGTCAACTACCTGGATACTGCTTATCTCTACCCAGGCAGCGAGGAGCTGGTCGGAAAGGTGCTGGAGAACAACGGCCTGAGGGATAAGATCAACCTGGCCACAAAGCTTCCGCAGTACATGATGCGCACCTCCAAGGCCATAGACAAGACCTTCCGCGAGGAGCTGTCCAGGCTCCGCACAGACCACGTCGACTACTACCTGATGCACATGTTTACGGACTACGCCGAGTGGGAGAACCTGAAGCGCCTCGGCATAGAGGACTGGATAAAGGAGCGCAAGGCCGACGGAAGCGTCCGCAACATCGGCTTCTCCTACCACGGCGACGCCGAGATGTTCCTGAAGATCCTCAACGACTACGACTGGGACTTCTGCCAGATACAGTACAACTATCTGGACGAGCACAGCCAGGCGGGGCGCAGGGGGCTCGAGGCTGCCGGGGAAAAGGGCGTTCCTGTCGTCATAATGGAGCCGCTGCGCGGCGGAAAGCTGGTGCGCCTTCCGGAAAAGGCTAAAGCTCTGATCAAAGACGCCGGAAAGGATTACAGCACGGCCGAGCTCGGGCTCCGCTGGCTCTGGAACCAGCCGCAGATAATGTGCGTACTCTCCGGCATGAATTCCCTTGAGATGGTCGAGGAGAACTGCCGCATCGCCTCAGACGCTGAGATAGGCGGATTTGACGAGAGCGATCTTGCCGTCATCGAAAAGGTCAAGGCGTTTATAAGAGAGCGCGAAAAAGTCGGCTGCACCGCCTGCCGCTACTGCATGCCCTGCCCGCACGGGGTCGACATCCCCGGGACCTTCCATTTTTACAATCTGCTGTACATGGAGGACAAAGGCAAGGCTGCCGGCTGTTTTGAATACGCCCAGGTTGTCGGCCTTCGCAAGGAGCCGAATTTTGCCACCCAGTGCGTCGGCTGCGGCAAATGCGAGATGCACTGCCCGCAGCATCTGCCTATCCGCGAAAAATTAAAGGAAGCGGACAAGGCTCTGCGTCCGCTTCCGTATAAGATCGGTATAAATATTGCCCGGAAAGTTATGATCCGTTAGGGTCAGTTGTTTCCGTTTTTCTTGACCATCTCCAGTGCCGAGCGCACTGCGGGAACGGCCAGGATGACGAGGGTGATGATCATTTCCACGCCGATATAGCTGATATTGTAGCCCGCGGAATATACCGCCGGGTTCATGCCTTCCGGAGCGTATTCAGCAAAGAATAGCACGCCGGAGAGGAACGAGAAGAAGAAACGGCCGAGGCATCCTACTATGTAGCCGATGAAGAGGCCGTTCTTTTTGTTGGCAAAAAGACCGCTAAGACCGAGGGCCCCGAAGGCCAGGATGTAGTCGCAGATAAACTGTACCGGGGTGTAGAAATAAGGCTTGAGGATAAAGTTGAGCACACCGAACGCCGCGCCGGACGCTATGCCGTAGGCCGGTCCGAAGAAGAAGCCCGGAAGCGACGCGAAGAGCATCGAGCAGGGCGTGATGGAGCCGCCGTTGGGCAGGGTAAACAGGGTGATGGCGTTCGTGACCACCGCGAGTGCAAGGCACATTGCGCAGTAAGCCAGTTTTTTGACATTGTTGTTTCGCATAAAAAAACTCCTTCCTTTAATATAGAAGGGGCGTTGAGTAAATTGCTTCCCTACGCAGGTATTATCCTGATCAGGTGAAAAGGGTCCGGCAGAGCCGGTCTCAGCAAAATGCGCCCCCAGCGATGCCTATATTATAGCACCGGAAATTCAAAAATCTATATCTAAAGACATTTTTCTGCTATTATGTTCATATGACTGTAGAAATCATCTGTATGGTAAAACTTAAGGAAAGCTACTGGCGGGACGCGGCTGCGGAATACATCAAGCGGCTTGGGCGTTTCTGCAGGCCGGAAGTGACCGAGCTTGCCGAAAGCCGTCTGCCGGACAAGGCCGGAGAGGCTGAGGAACAGGCTGTTATAAAGGCCGAGAGCGACGCGATACTGGCAAAGCTCAGCCGCGGAAGCGATACTTACGTGATCGCGCTGGACGTCCTGGGCAAAAAACTGGATTCGCCGCAGCTCGCGAAAAAGATCGCCTCGCTCCAGCTGTCTGGCAAGTCCAGGATAGTCTTTGTTATCGGAGGATCTCTCGGGCTCTCGGAGGAGCTGCTCAAAGCTGCCGACTACAGGCTCAGTTTTTCTGACATGACCTTCCCGCACCAGCTGATGAGGGTCATACTTCTGGAACAGATATACCGCGCGTTCAAGATAAACGCCGGAGAAACGTATCATAAATAATGAAAATGTGATAAAATATTAAGGTTGGCGGACAGCATCGGCTGCCCCGTAATCCGGTCAATAATTTTTTCAGATAAGATATAAGAAAGGAAAGCAAAATGAAGAAGATAGGAGTTCTCGGCGCCGGAACATTCGGAATGTCTATGGCAAGGATGCTCTGCGTTCACGGAAACGATGTGCAGGTATGGTCGGCGCTGCCGCAGGAGATCGACGATCTGATTGCCACAAAGCGTCATCCCAACCTCCCCGGAATGATCGTTCCCGATGAGATGCGCTATACAAAAGACCTTGAGGAAGTCTGTACCGGAAAGGACATGCTTCTTGTGATCATCCCCTCGGTATTCCTCCGCGGCACTGCTAAGAAGGCCGCGCAGTTTATCCCGGAAAACACCATCGTTATCGAAGGCGCCAAGGGCCTCGAAAAGGGCACCAATATGACCCTCAGCCAGGTGTTCGAGGAAGAGATGGGCGGAAAGCATATCCGTTCGGTCGTGCTCGCAGGCCCGACCCACGCTGAGGAAGTCGCTCTCGACCAGCCGATGTGCTTCGTAGCGTCCTCCAAGGATCAGGAAGCCGCAAAGGCCGTCCAGGAAGCCTTCAGCAACGACATCACCAGAGTTTACACCAACGACGACCCGCTCGGCGTCTGCCTCTGCGGAACCTTTAAGAATATACTCGCGCTGGCATCCGGCATGCTGCTCGGCCTCGGCTACGGCGACAGCATCAGAGCCGCCCTTATAACCCGCGGCGTCATGGAGATGACTCATCTCGGACTTAAGCTCGGATGCAAGAGAGAGACCTTTATGGGCCTCACCGGCGTAGGCGACACCATCGTCACCGCAATGTCCCTCAACAGCAGAAACTGCCGCTGCGGCAAGCTGATCGGCGAAGGAAAGACTCTCGACGAGGCTCTTAAGGAAGTCGGCCAGACTGTTGAAGGCGTCAACACCCTTCCCGCAGCCCTGGAGCTTTCCGCCAAGTACGGCGTAAACGTTCCTCTTACCCAGGCTGTTCAGGACGTGCTCTACAACGGCAGGGATCCCAGAAAGGTCCTCACCGAGCTCATGACCTCCCCGGCCGGCTGCGAATACGACTTCGTATAAACCGCTTCGGGAAAAGCGCATAAAAAAACAACGGGGTGTTTTTACACCTCGTTGAGTTTTCTTACAGCGTTTAGGTAGCGCCCCAGGACTCCTATGTTTACAAAGTAGTAGGTCTTGTTGTCCTTTTTCTGGACGTCGATAAGCCCCGACTGGGCTATCTTGGACGCGTGCTGGGAGATGGTCGCCTGGGAATAGTCGAAAGCCGCTACAAGGTCCTTGTTGCAGACCGTGCGGCGGGACAGATTTTCGGAGTAGATGTAGCGGAAGATCTCCACGCGCGCGGGGTGCGCCAGGGCATCGGAGCAGTTTGCAATGAGCTCGATGTCTTCGCTGTCCATTATGTCGTTGTTTTTCCTTATGCGCATGGGACACCTCCGGTATAAAGATTTTCCGTATACGATTTTATCACTTAAAGCATACTAAATAAAGCGCCTCTTTTCCGTTTTGCCCACCATATGTGGCGGCTCGTAATAAGGGGCGCTTTTATGTTATAATATTCTGTCTAAGTATGTGATCAACTGACGAAAGGAGCCGTAATGGGGCGCAAGTTCTTCAGTAACCTGATAAAACAGCTGACAAGGATGGACATTTTCATCATGGCCGCCCTTGCGCTCGTCGTGCTGTGGTTCAACCTCGTCGCGGGCATCGCGAGCATAATCGCCGTCGCCTGCGTCGTTATAGCGCACAACGTTCTGATATCCGGCCCCATAGGCGACCAGATCGACGAATTCGAAGAAGGCTTCGAAAAATCCATGAGCGACACCGGCGCCATGTTTACGAGCTTTGCCCCGATGGCGCTGTGCATCAGCGACCGCGACTGCGCCTTATATTACAGCAACGACAGCTTCGACAGGATATTTGCCGACGAGGACGACTTCCGCAGAAAGACCGGAAAGAATTTTATCCGCCAGTTTTACGACAATCCGTCTTTAAGGGCAAACGTCAACATTGGCCAGAGGACCTTCAGGGTCTCCTGCGCGGAGGTCGGAAGCATCGAGGAGGACAGGCGCCTGTTCTTCTTTGAGAATATATCAGCGGCCCAGATAATGAAGAAGAGCTTTATAAGCAGCCGCGTCTGCCTTGCGCTCATCAACATAGACAATTACGACGAATTGCTGGCCAGCTCCCCTGTCGAGGAGCAGTCCGCGATAACCGCCGACATAGACCGGCGCATCATGGCGAGCGCCCAGAGCAGGCAGGCCGCCGTGGTCAAGATGCGCGGAAACCTCTATATGGAGGTCTTTGAGGAACGCTGGCTGGAACAGCTCAGGACAGGAAACTTCCCGCTGCTCGACAACATGCACGAGGTCAAGACCAACGCGGACTTTCCGACGTCTGTATCGATCGGCGTGGGGCGCGGGGCGGTATCGCTGGCCGACCTTCAGGATTACGCCGAGGCAGCGCTGGATCTCGCGCTCGGACGCGGCGGCGACCAGGCTGTGATCAAGAGCCGCGGCCGCGACGCTGAATTCTTCGGCGGAGCTCTCACAACAGTCGAAAAGCGCAACAAGGGCAAGTCCCGCATAATGGCCCACGCCCTGTGGCAGCTTTTGAGCGGCGCGGACAAGGTCATCATCATGGGTCACAAGAACCCGGATCTGGACTCTATCGGCTCCTGCATCGGCATCAGCGCCATAGCGAGGTGCTGCGGCGTCAAGAACCATATCGTAATGAATGACGTCTACGACGGCATAGACCTGCTGTACAACGCCGCCCGCTCTGCCGGGCTTTACAGCTTTATCAGCAGCGAAGAAGCCCAGCAGCTCGTTACCGAGCAGACGGTGCTCGTGGTCACGGACGTAATGATCCCATACATGACCGAGTGCCCGCAGCTGTTGGAGACGGTCGAGAAGAAGGTAGTTATAGACCACCACAGAAAAGGGCAGTCCTGGATACAGGATCCGACCCTCGCGTATACTGAGACCTATGCAAGCTCCGCCAGCGAGCTGGTTACGGAGCTGCTGCAGTACTCCGGGGACAGGGTGACGCTCGAGAAGTTCGACGCCAACGCCCTTCTTGCCGGAATTACGCTCGACACCAAGAACTTTACCTTCAATACAGGCGTCAGG
>JAFYFK010000127.1 GCA_017543805.1 Bacillota bacterium
CGACACAAAGCCGTCCAGGATGGACAAAAAACTGCTCGAGCTCGAGGCTATGGGCCTGCTCGAATATCCTGATGACGATGTTACTCTTAAGCTGACAGATCTGGCTGAGCGCTACCTGGCCGACAAGGGCAAGGACAGCAAGGCTGAGAAGAAGTTCCGCAAGTTCCTCGAATGCTTAAACGAGGAAGAGCTTGACCGCTTTGTTGAGCTCGCGGACAAGTTCCAGATAGACGAGACTCTGCTCCCCGCAGCTGACCCCGAAGAGGAAGCTGAGGCCGCGGAAGAAGCCGAAGCTCCTGAAGAAGAGGCTCCGCAGGAATAAAATAGCGGCGGTGCTGACACCGCCGCGCTGATCGTTATTCCGCCGCGTTGAGGGATTCCCTGTATCGCCTTCCGGCCTTGTAGGAGGCCTTCTCCCTGGCTGAATTGATCCTGTCATAATTATTATCCAGAATACTGACAATAGTTTCGGATATTTCACCGCGCTGCGCGTCCCCGTAAAGGATGGACAGCGCTTTTTCTTTGCCCATGCCTTTTCGGTAGGGACGGTCCTCGGTAAGCGCGGAGAATATGTCCGAGACAGCCAGGATGCGGGCCCCGAAGTGCAGCCTCTCACCCGGGAGATGGAAGGGATATCCGCTGCCGTTCAGCTTTTCGTGGTGGAACGCCGCCCACTCGGCTATCTGATCGAGGCCGTCGACTTTCTTGAGGAGCATATAGGTGTAATACGAGTGCTCTTTTATTATGTTGAATTCCTCGTCGGTCAGTTTTCCGTTCTTTTCGAGTATCTCTTTTGGTATCTTCAGTTTTCCGATGTCGTGCATGTTCCCGGCGATCTTCATCATCTTGCATTCATCTTCCGACATGCCGACGATCTTCGCCAGTTCCACGGCAGTCGCGGCGACTCCCGAGGAATGCATTGCGGTAAAGGGGCTTCGGAAGTCTATCATCGCCGAAGCGAATTCGGATATCTCCGCCAGTTTATCCAGCGATACAGTCCTTGATTCCGGTATAAACTGAAGGAAGGCAGAGGGCTCGTAGAGCATGTCCATCCAGACCGATTCGTGTTTGCAGAGGCGTTTAAAGGCGTCCATGACCCACGGGTGGAAATGGCCTTCCGGCGCACAGGTCAGAATATCGTAGACCATCTGGATCTGGTTGAGCACGGAGGCGTTTTCGTCAAATATAAGGGTTATGACGTCCGCGAGATGAACTATGCCTCCGATCAGGCGGGCGTATTGCGGCACGCGCAGATGTTCCGGCATGGCTTTGATCTTCTGTATCCAGGAGTGGATATCCGTTGTTTCCGATCTGTCCGCGGTGGACTGGCTGTAGAGTATAATCTCGGATAAAGGAGCTTTGGTGGGAAGCAGCTTAAGTATCCCCGCGCCGGCTTTCGCAATGGCTGAGGTGTTCTGCTCTATGTCTGCCATCGTAGTAGTCTGGTTCTTCAGTACGCCCCCTATGTCGTGCATCAGGCCGCCGGCTACAGCAAGACGGCAGGCCACCTCCGGAAGGCGCATCTCCTCCGCCAGACGGTAGGAGATATACGCGACCTTCTGGTGATGGTCGTTGACGTCTTCGTTTATGAGATCCATAACATACGAGAAACCTTCCGCAAGGCTCCGCACGGTCGTAATGTTTTGAGTATCCATATCGTTTCTGCCTGAACAGTGTCCTTTTGTATCTGTTTATTCTAACCATTAATTATTACATAAGCCGGGAGTTAAAGTCAAATCCGTCTGTTTGTGCTATACTACTGTATTATGGCTAAGGAAAAAGACAAAAAGACAAATGTTATGCGCGTTCTGGACGCGCACGGAATGGAATATAAGACTCACTGCTACGTCGGAACTGACGCGGTCGGCGGCGTTGAAGTGGCGAAGGTGCTCGGGCAGGATCCCGAACAGGTCTTCAAGACGCTCGTGACGGTGGGAAAGAGCGGGGAACACTATGTTTTCGTAATTCCCGTTGAGGCCAGCCTGGATCTTAAAAAGGCCGCGAAGGCCTCAGGCGAAAAGAACATTGAGATGATAGCTCAAAAAGAACTGCTTCCGCTTACCGGGTACATCCACGGCGGATGCTCGCCCATAGGTATGAAGAAGTTCTTCCCGACCTTTGTCGACGAGACCGCGGAGCTGTTCGA
>JAFYFK010000128.1 GCA_017543805.1 Bacillota bacterium
AGCAAATTCGTTCCACATCGGCCTTGCCGATTTCACATACGCCATTGCGGAAGTTCCTTTCATGTTCCTCTTCGCGTCATTCGAAAAGAAACTGGGCTTCCGTAACGTACTGATCCTCTGCCTGGCGTCGAATGTGCTGCAGAGCGTCCTTATGGCGCAGTCGCATTCGGTAGCCGCGACGATAATCATCCTCCTGCTGCAGGGTCCGAGCTTCGGGCTCATGGTGCCGTGCGTGCAGTTTTTCGCTTCCAACAACGTCGACCGGCGCTATATATCGACGGCCCAGCTGTTCAGCACGGCTGTCATACTGTCGGCTTCCATAGTCGCCGGCAATTTCGTCAGCGGCCTTCTGAGCGCCCAAATGCCTCTGAGGGCAATGTTTTACTGGATGGCGGGGATTTCCTCCATCGGCCTTATAATATACGTTCTGGCGGGCAGAAAATAGGCTCTGAAGCAAATATAAAAACGGACATGCCCCGCGGCATGTCCGTTTTGTTTTGTTTACGTTACATATTGGCGTATTCGGTCCTTGCGATTATCTCGTCCTGGGTGGTCTTCATCAGCGTCGTGAAGTAAGCCGAGAAGCCGGAAACGCGGACAACGAGGTCCTGATGCTGTTCCGGATGCTGCTGCGCGGCAACGAGCGTCGCGCGGCTCACAACGTTGAACTGGACTTCCATTCCGCCGTTCTTGAAGTAGGCGTTTACGAGGTCGCGCAGGGCGTCCATATGGCGGTCGCTCTCGAGGAAGCTCGGGCTGAACTTGAGGTCGAGCACCATGCCGTTGGTCGCGACCTTAAGGTCGGTCTTGAGCACGGAGTTGACGACCGCAGTGGGTCCGATCTTGTCGAGGCCCTGCTCCGGACTGAGGGCGTTGGCCAGGGAGACCTCCGCCAGCCTGCCGTCCGGGGTGGCGCCTGTGCGGAGGCCCATCTTGGCGTGGTCTTCCACGGAGTAGAGACCGAGGTTGAACTTTCCGCCGCGCATGTTGCGGTAGCCTTCGGACATTTCGGCGAACGCCGCTACGAGGTCGTTGAGCATATCGTCCACGCGGCCCTTGTCGTTTCCGAACTTGTCGCAGTGGTTGACGAGGTCGTTGCGCATTTCGTCGAAGCCCTCGTAATTGACAGCCATTGCGGCCGCGATCTGCTTAAGCGTGTATTTTTTCTCCTCGAAGACCATCTTGTGGATAGCCTCAAGACCGTCGACCAGATTGGCCATGCCGCAGAGGTTGACGCCGGAGTTGTTGTAGACTGTGCCGCCGCCTGTAACGTCAAGCCCTTTCTGGAAGCACTTCTCCATGGTCGTGGAGAGGAACGGAGTGGGATAGAAATGCATTACTGTCGGGTCGAGCAGGTTGATGGCGTCGAGCGCGATGCCGCCGAAGTACAGGAGCTCGTCCTTGAACCAGTCATAGAACTCCTCAAAGCTCTTGAATGAATCGAGATCCCTGTCGTCCTTGAGCGGGAACATGTCGCCGGTGAGCGCAGCGGTGCCGTGATCCATGCAGAGCTGGAGTATCATCGGCAGATTGATGCGCAGGACTTCGGTCTTGCCGTATTCCTTTTCCGGGGTGCTCATCTCGACGCAGCCGACCATGGCGTAGTTCTTCGCGTCCTCGGGAGCGATGCCGGAGCGGACCTTTGCAGCGATGCATGCGTTGTCGTAGAAGAACGCCGGGAAGCCCGTGCCGGTCTTGACCAGAGCCATGGACTCAGCCCAGAATTCGTCCGGCATGTCGTCGGTGTAGCGCAGGCAGATGAGCGGCTGGTCGAAGCGCAGCCTTCTGGTCGCCTGCAGCATTATCTTTGTAACGTCGTTTCCGGCAAACTTTCCGTTTGCGTCGCCGCCGCCGATGGTGACGTTCTGATACGCGTGGAGATTTGCGCTGAACTTGATCCAGAGCGCGTCGATTATGTCGCTCGCCTCTTCGTAGGTGAGCCTGCCCTCTTCTACATCCTTCTTGTAGAAGGGATAGAGGGTCATGTCCAGACGTCCGAGGGAGATGGACGCCGGTTCGTTCTCGGCATAGAGCAGCTCGTGGACGAACCATACAAGCTGAACGGCCTCAAAGAAGGTGGACGCCGGCTTGTCCGCGATATTCGCGCATGCTCCGGCGATCTTCTCGAGCTGCGCTTTGTATTCCGGAGTCGAAGCTGTCTGAGCCATTTCCGCAGCCATCGCGGCAAAGCGCCTGATGTATTTTACGGCCGCGCGGTCGACCATGAGCATTGCCTCAACATAGGGACGGTGTTCGTCGTCGACTGTCTTAAGAGCCTCTTCGCCCTCAGCGATCAGGCCGCCGAAACCGTTGGTGACGACTCTGCGGTAACCTGCGAGGATGTGACCGCTCTCCCAGTGCTTGTAGAGCCAGTTCTTGACCGCGCTCGCGAAGAACTCCATCTTTTCGTAGTCGGCGTCGCCGGGCTTAAGTCCGTGGAACTCCTCGCACTCTTTTGCCTCGCGGATCGACTCAACGCCGAAGTCCGGCCTGTAGCGGGGATCGTAGTCCTCGGGCATATCTACCGGAAGAGTGGTGTTGTAGGTATAGCGGTACGCAAAACCCGCCAGAATATCATATTCGTTGAGATGTATCCTCTTTTCCTCGAGGAATCTGGAAAAACCGCGGGCAAACCGCATTGCTGCCGGCTCTTCCGGATGTTTGGCGAATTCCTCTCTGTAGATGATGTCTCTGAGAGGGATCTGGCTTCTGTCATGATCCTCGATGCGATGGTCGCGTATCTTCGCGATCCTTTCGCTGCACTTGACTTCGGGCACTGCCCATCTGCTTTCCATTGAAGGTATCTCCTTTCGTTTTGATTACGATATCTGGGCGGGGAGGCCGAGATCGAGGTAGAACTGCAGCGCCTGCTGCATAAATTCGCCTGTCGGCGGCTTTACGTCTTCGGTCTTCGATCTCTGACCTATCATATTGTATTTGCCTACTCCGTACGCGTGGTACGGGAGCAGCTGTATAAGCTTAACGTGTTCCCTTCCGGGGAGCTCCGCAAGGAAGGACGCGATCTTCCGGAATTCCTCCAGATCGTCGTTCCATCCGGGTATGACAGGGGTGCGTATAAACACGTCGGCGCCGTTATCCGTGAGAAGCCGCAGGTTTTCCAGTATGCGTCCGTTGGGAACGCCGGTTGCCTGCTCGTGGCGCGCGCTGTCGAAGAGCTTTATGTCGTAGAGGAAGAGCGTCGTCCAGGGCATTGCCTCCCTGTACCACTCGAAAGGCACGTTTCCCGCGGTGTCGACGCAGGTGGTGTAGCCTGCCTCGCGGCACATTTTCAGCATGGTATTCAGATAGTCCCGCTGAAGCATAGGTTCGCCGCCGGAGAACGTGACCCCTCCGCCGGAGCTTTCAAAGTAGTGCCTGTCTTTCCTGATCTCGGCAAAGAGTTCGTCCGGCGCATAGGCCTTTCCGTTAAGGTCAAGAGCGCTCTGGTAGCAGTTATACGCGCATTTTCCGCAGCCGATGCACTTGCTGCGGTCGATCAGATGCTTTCCGTCTTCAGTGATGTGATGCACTCCGGCAGGACATATCTGCTCGCAGCGCCCGCAGCTTACGCAGGAACGCTCCGTAAACTGCAGCGTAGGCTCCGCGATTATGCATTCAGGATTGTGGCACCATGCGCAGCGCAGATTGCAGCCCTTAAAGAACACTGTAGTCCTTATCCCAGGGCCGTCGTCCACCGAAAAACGCTGTATATTGCTGACCAGATGTAATTGCTCCATGTAAGATTAATTTTTATATTATTGATATTATTGTTTTATATCCCGTGATACTCGGTCCTTGCGATTATCTCGTCCTGAGTGGTCTTGTTGAGAGACCTGAAATACGCGGAGAAGCCCGAGACACGGACTACAAGGTTGTAATACTTTTCCGGCTCCTTCTGGGCGTTGAGCAGAGTCTGCCTGTCGACCACGCTGATCTGGATCTCCATGCCTCCGGTGTGGAAGTAGGTGTCGATCAGCTGGTGCAGCGCCTCGACGTGCCTCGGATTCTCCATAAAGCCCGGGTTGAACTTGAGGTCGAGCACCATTCCGTTGGTGCAGGCGTTGAGGTCCGTCTTGACGACGGAGTTTACGAGCGCGGTAGGCCCGTTCACGTCCATGCCCTGGACGGATGCCATGGAGTTGGACTCAAAGCTGCCGGCAAGCCTCCCGTCGGGGGTCGCGCCGGTCTTCATTCCGGCCTTGGCGTGGTCCTCGACCGAATAGAGACCCATCATGTAATGGCCGCCGCGCGGGTTCTTTCTGGAATTGACGACCCCGGCGAACGCCGCGATAAGGTCGGACATGAAGAAATCGACCTCGTCGTTGTCATTTCCGAACTTCGGGCAGTGGTGCAGCACGATGTTGTGGATGTCCTCGTAACCCGCAAAATTATTGTTGAGTATATTCGTAAACTCGGAGAGCCTGACCAGCTTATCCTCGAATACGACTTTCTTGATGGCAGCCAGCGAATCGACAGCTGTGGCGAGGCCGCAGGTGGAAACGCCGGTGTTGTTGTAACGGCAGGGTCCGCCGGTGACGTCCATACCCTTCTCGTAGCAGCCGACCATAAGGGACGACAGATACGGGGTCGGGAAGCGCCACGGGATCATGGTCTCGACCAGCTCTATGGAACGCATCGCGAGCGCGGTGTACTGCTCCATCTCGCTCTTGTACCAGGCATAGAATTCGTCGAACGTCTTAATGCTGTCGAGGTCTTTATCGTCGAACAGCGGAGCGTAGAAGTCCTGCATGGTCGCGTGGCCATGGTTGAACATAAGCTCAAAGAGCTTGGGCCAGTTGAGATGGACAAGTTCCGTCGGAGTATATTCGTGGCCCGGAAGGCCGGTCTCGACGCAGCCGATTATGGCGTAGTTGCGGGCGTCCTCGGGGCTCTGGCCCGTGCTCTCCTTGGCGCGGATGCAGATCGGGTCGTAGAATATGCCCGGGAAGCCTGTTCCGGTCTTGATAAGCGCAACGGTCTCGTTCCAGAGGCGCTTGCTCATACGGTCGTTGTAGCGGAGATCCATCAGAGGCTGGTCGAACATCATCTTGCGGGATGACTGCATCAGCATATAAGTGAGATCGTTCTCGAAGCAGCTTCCGTCCTCGTTGGTACCGCTGACGGTCACCGCCTGGTAAGAATGCAGGTTGCCGCTGAACTTGATCCACAGAGCGTCGATCAGCTCACTCGCCTCGTTGTAGGTCAGCTTTCCTTCCCTCACATCCTTCTCATAGAAAGGATACATGTATTTGTCCATGCGGCCGAGGGATTCGGAAGCCGGCACGTTCTCCGCCATCATGATCTCCTGGCCGTACCAGAGGCACTGAACCGCGTCGAAGAAATTGCGCGGAGCGCCGTGCATCAGCCAGCGGCTGGATTCGGCGATGCGGGAAAGATTCTTTTTCTGAAGGGGATCGTCCGTCTCCGCAGCCATCTTTTCGGCAAGCTCGGCGTAACGGCCGATGTACATTACCGCCGCCTCGTTTGTGATGAGCATGGAGCGGGCGAATTCCTTATTGACCCCTTCGTGCTCCGCCACAGACTTGCGTCCGAGCTCAACGAGGCCGGAGAAACCGATCTCGACAAGCCTGTCGTAGCCGGGCAGGATGTGGCCGGAGAACCAGTGCTTATAGAGCCACGCGTCCACGCCTTCGAGGAAGATCCTGAGTTCCTTTGCCTCGGTCGAATCCTCGGAAAGCCCGTGATATTCCAGAATGGTCTTATATTCGCGCTCGGAGTCGAGGGAGATCGGCGGCCTGTAGAGCGGGTCGAAATCGTCCGGGCAGTCGATGGGCATAGTAGTATTGTAGGTGTAGCGGTAAGTAAAGCCCGCCAGAAGATCGTGCGGATCGATATGGATCTTCTTGACCTTAAGGAATTCCGCAAATGCCTTGGCAAAGCGCACAGCCTGGAGATCGTCCGGGTTTTCCGCGAGCACGCGTTCGTAGACGCGGTCTCTTACAGGGATTTCCTTCCTGTCGTGGAAGCTGTCCTTGACCTCCTTCAGATACTTTACGGTATCGCTGAGGTACAGGTCTTCTGTTTTCGGCGCGTAATCGCTGATGTTAACGATGTTGTCGGCAGCAGTCATCTCTGTCTCCTTCTAGTCAAAATGAACTATGCGGGTGTCTTCCTTGTCGTAGGAAAGCGGACGTCCCGCGCACCAGCCGCCGTCCATCAGGAGCGTGTGGCCCGTGACGAAGTTGGACGCGTCAGAAGCGAGGAAAATGGCGGAACCGATGAATTCCTCGGGCTCGGACATGCGGCCGAAGGGATGCATCGCGTCCACGTTCTCGTAATAGCTCACAGGAACGCCGTCGAGCATGGGGGTGTTGATCCATGTCGGAGCGATGGAGTTGACGTTGATATTGTATTTGCCCCAGGCGACCGCGAAGGATTTGACCATCTGGTGCACGGCGGCCTTGGAGGATTCGTAGACCATGGATTCCCAGGTGTGAGTCATGACGCCCGCGATGGAACCGATCTCTATGATCTTTCCTCCGCCCTGCTTGATCATGACCTTTCCTACGGCCTGGGTGATGAGTATGGCGCTGGTGAGGTTTACGTCAAGGATCTTGCGCATGTCGTCCTCGTCGAAGTCCTCGGGCGGATAGCACTTGCCTATGCCGGCGGTGTTTACGAGCACGTCGATGCGCCCGTGCTCCGCGACAGCCTTTTCGACAAGCGCCTCGCACTCGGCCTTTTTGGTCTGGTCGAAATCGTAGGCAAAGCAGTTGGAATATCCGGCCTCGGCAAGCCTGTCGACCTGCTTCTGCGCCTTTCCCGGAGTACGGGACGCGAGCAGCACCTTAGCGCCGTTCTCGGCAAAACCGAAGGAGAGAGCGTCTCCGAGTCCGCCGGCTCCGGTAATAAGAACGACTTTGTCCTTTACGCTGAAGAGTTTTTCCGCATTGGTCTCTTTAATGATCGGTTTCATTTTTAGCCTCCTTAGTGGGTGCTGAGCAGCGCCGGCAGCGTGGTGGATATTGCCGGAATATAAGTCACGAGAAGCAGCGCGGGGATCCAGACAGTCAGTATCAGCCAGAAGGTCGGCTTAAGTGTCGTGGATACTTCTGCGCCGGAAAGCCTTGCCCCGAGATAGAGCAGCGGAGCGCAGGGCGGGGTCACGCAGCCGAGCGAGATATTGACCGCTACGATGGCCGCGAAGTGGACCGGGCTTACGCCTACGGCCTTTACTATCGGAAGCAGGATGGGAACGCTCAGCAGAGTCGAACTGGCGTCGTCCATCAGCATGCCCATGATTATCATAAACAGGTTGACGAAGAGCAGAACAACGTACTTGTTGCTGGTGGAGCTCATCATGGCGTCCATGATGGCGCCGGGCAGATCCTCGGTGATGTAAAGGCGGGAGAGCATCATTACCATAAAGAGCATTATCATGATGCTTCCGATGGAACCGGAGCTCTGTACAAGAACATCCTTGATGTCGCTCGGCTTAAGCTGTCTGTAGATGAAGAAACCCACGATCAGCGCGTAGACGAGCGATACGGACGCGGATTCGGTCGGGGTCATTATGCCGCTGTAGATACCGCCGAGTATGATGACCGGGAAGAATACAGCCGGGATAAAGCCTATAAAGCCCTTCTTGAGCTCTTTGCGGTATTCGGCGCGGTCGTCGAAGGTGATGATGGCCATGCCCTCGTCCTTGCGGACCATAAAGTAATAGGAAATGCAGAACATTATGGTCATCATGACGCCGGGGACAAGTATCGCGAGGAAGCACTGCAGGACGGATTCCTGGGCTATCCACGCGTAGATTATCATCAGCGAGCTTGGCGGTATCAGACCCCCGAGCAGGCAGGCGCTGGATATGAGCGCAGAAGACTTGCCTTTGTCATAGCCCGCTGCCTCCATCCTGGGCCACATGATGGAACCGATAACGGTCATTGTAGCCGCGGCGGAACCTGTGACGGATCCGAAGAGCGCGCAGGAGACTACCGCTACCATTCCCAGAGATCCCTTGACCTTGCCGACCAGAAGACTTATAAAATCTACCAGATGGGCGCCGAGGCTGCTCCGCTCGATTATTCCTCCCGCGATGATGAAAAGAGGGATGGTGAGCAGAACATAATTGCTGACCTTGGAGTAGGAATACGGCATTACGAAGCTGGTCTGGTAACCACCGGCGAGCAGCAGGTACAGAGTGGCGCCGAAGAAGGACGCCGGCACGGAAACGCCGAGGACGAGCAGACCGATAACAAGAACGATCGAGAATATTATCATCGGACTCATTACTCATGCACCTCCTTCCCCATGCTTATGTAATTTTTCTTATGGCGCACCGTATGGACTATGGTATAGAAAGCCATAAGGGCAATGCCCAGGAAGACCACAAAGTACAGTATAGTATACGGTATCTTGACCGCTGTGGTCTTTGCGCCGGTACGGTTTGCGTACGCCACAAGGTCGACGCAGAAGCCTGTCGCAATGACGAGCAGCACGGATTCAACAGCTCCGCGTATGGACTTTACCAGTTCCATGGAGCGCTCGCTCTTGATAAACACGCCCATCATATCCGCGGAGATCTGGCTCTCCTCGTAGCTGCAGTAAGCCGAACCGATAAAATAAATAATAAAGGCAAAGAAGATTATTATCTCTTCCATACCTGCAAAGTTGGCTTTAAAGAAATAACGCATGATTACGGTGACGAATACCAGCGTAACGATGACTACGCAGCTGGCGCTCATCACAAGACGTTCGGCTGAGAGCAGAAAGTCCCATAGCTTTTTAAGGGTCTTCTTCATAAATTCCGTCCGTTCTTACTTATAAAAGGGGCGCGGAGCCTGTAAGGACTCCGCGCTAACTGATTTCTGATATCGCAGAATATAACTATTAGTAGTTGTTATCGAACCACTCGATCAGGCCGTTATAAACGTCTTCTCCGAGTTCGTCCTTGAGTCCGGGCCATACTTCTTCCCTGGTCTTTTCAGCCCAGGAGCGGAGGAGTTCGGGATCCGGCTTTACGACGGTGATGCCGTAATCGGCAAGCTTCTGGAGATATTCGTTCTCAACTGCTTCTCCGGAGGAAACGCTGTCCTCGAATACCCAGTTGGCGGCTTCCTGAAGCGCCTGCTTTTCGGTATCGGTAAGGCTGTTGTAGATATCGGTGTTGATAGCTACGGGAGCCATTTCGAAGAAGTTGTTGATCTG
>JAFYFK010000129.1 GCA_017543805.1 Bacillota bacterium
AGCGCCATCCGAGAGAAAGCTACACCCTAGCTTCTAAGCTCGCGGTATTTGCGGATTCTGTAAAGGACGAAGCGAGCGCAAAACAGGAGATCTACACGAGCCTCGAGCGCACCGGCGCCGGATATTTTGACTTCTACCTGCTGCATGCCATTCAGCGCGGAAACTACCAGACCTACGAAGACTATCACCTCTGGGATTATGTTAAAGAACTCAAGGCTAAAGGCCTTATAAAGCACTATGGTTTCTCATTCCACGGCGACCCCGAGCTGCTCGAAGAGCTTCTGACCAGACACCCGGACGCCGAATTCGTCCAGCTCCAGGTCAATTACGCCGACTGGGAGAACCCCGGCGTTCAGGCCCGCCGCAACTGGGAGATCTGCCAGAAGCACGGCAAGCCGATCGTCGTAATGGAACCGGTCAAGGGCGGCATACTCGCCGACCCGGTGGCTCCGGTCAAGGCGCTGTTCGACGCGGAAAATACCGGAATGTCGTACCCCAGCTGGGCTGTCCGTTTTGTTGCGAGCAAGGAAGGCCTGCTGGTAGTGCTCAGCGGCATGAGCAGCATCGGACAGATGGAGGACAACCTCAGCTACATGAAGGACTTCAAGCCCCTCAGCGAGCACGAGGAAGAAGTCATCGCGAAAGCGCAGGAAGCCTTCAACTCTGTCAAGAAGATACCCTGCACCGGCTGCAGCTATTGCACAAAAGGCTGCCCGATGGGAATTCCGATCCCGGATATCTTCACCGTGGAGAACCGCAAGGAAGGCAGCCCGGAATTCCGCACCAGACGCGAATACGTTATAGTTACGCAGGACAAGGGCAAGGCCAGCGACTGCCTGCAGTGCGGCCAGTGCGAATCCGTATGCCCGCAGCACCTGCCGATCATAGAGCTGCTTGAAAAGTGCAGATGGATGGAAGCCTAGGAGGTAAAAGATGTTCTACTTCAACCATTACAACTTTAACGTTCTCGATCTTGACCGCAGCCTTAAGTTCTACAGCGAGGCACTGGGCCTGGTCGAAAGCTCCCGCAGGGAAAAAGAGACGTTTACGCTCGTGTTCCTTAAGGATCCGGCGACCGGATTCCGCCTCGAGCTGACCTGGCTCCATGACCGCAAAGAGCCGTATAACCTCGGCGAGGACGAATTCCATCTCGCGATGATGACCCACGACATGGAAGCGGCGCATAAAAAGCACGAGGAGATGGGCTGCATCTGCTTCGAAAATCACGATCTGGGAATCTACTTTATCGAGGACCCGGACGGCTACTGGATCGAGATAGTACCGGACAAAGTCAGATAGTACATCCGAAAACGCCTCAACTTTTGGTATAATCGTAAGAGAGTACCGCTGTGAGCGAAGGAGGTCGTATTATGCTTTATCCTGTATTGCTGATTTGCGGAGCCGTCGTACTCATATTCTATGTCCGCGAAAAGATCCGCGCTTTTTCCGTAAAAGCAGTCATCCTCAAGTCCATAGTATCGGCGTTTTTCATAGCCGTTGGCCTCTACGGGATGTGGCTTTCCTCCTCGGGAGGCAGCGCCCCGGCGATCGGCCCCCTGATCGTTATGGGCCTTGTATGCGGTCTTCTGGGAGACATCTGGCTCGACCTTAAATATGTCTTCCAGGAACAGCAGCGGCCTTTTACCCTCGCAGGCTTCTGCGTGTTCGGGATCGGGCATATTTTCTACATCACAGGCATGCTGCTGACATATTTCCCGAAGGACAGACCTCTGTTCGCGTACATCCCGTTCGGCATCGGGGTCCTGATGACCATAGGGAATATCGTTCTGGAAAAGCCGATGAAGCTCGATTTCGGGGAGCTGCGGCCGACCGTCGGCATATACGGATTTTTCCTCTTCACCATGCTGACGCTTTCCGGGAGCCTGGCCCTCGCGCACGGCTGGAAAGAGATGCCGCTGAACCTTCTCTTTGCCGGCGGAGTGCTGTTTACCCTTTCGGACCTTATCCTCAGCGGAACGTATTTCGGCGAGGGAAAAGACCGCCCGATCGACATCATACTCAATTACATAACCTATTACGGCGGGCAGTTCCTTATTGCGTCGTCGCTGATATTCCTCAAATAAAAAATGCCGGGACGGCCTCCCGCTCAAAACAGGAGACCGTTCCGGCATATTCTTTTTTTATTTTGCTTCAAGCGCCTTTTCCATAGCTTCCGCAACGATGCGCAGCACCTTGATGCGGGCGTAGAGCTTGTCGTTGGACTCGATTATGTGCCACGGCGCGAAGTCCGTGGAAGTCTTCGCAAGCATATCGGAGACGGCCTCCTCGTAGAGCGGCCATTTTTCCCTGTTGCGCCAGTCTTCGTCGGTTATCTTCCACTGCTTTTCCGGAGTGTTCTGACGCTCGGTGAAGCGCGCGAGCTGGGTCTCCTGGTCGATATGGATCCAGAACTTGAGGACCACGCCGCCCCAGTCGACTATCTCCTGCTCAAACTCGTTGATCTCGTTGTACGCGCGCTTCCAGTCGTCCGGCTCGCAGAAGCCTTCAATGCGCTCGACCATGACGCGGCCGTACCAGGTGCGGTCAAAGATCGCAATGTGGCCGTCCTTGGGCAGGCGGGTCCAGAACCGCC
>JAFYFK010000130.1 GCA_017543805.1 Bacillota bacterium
AATGCGGTAAAAAAGCAATACTCCCGGAAGGCACCGCTTTCCGGGTTTTATTTTAAGGAGAAAGGCTATGGAAAAAAGAGTTTACAACTACGGTGCGGGTCCGTCGACCCTGCCTCTGGAAGTTCTGGAAAAGGCCCAGCGCGACCTGCTCGCGTACCCCGGCTGCGGTCACAGCGTTATGGAGATGAGTCACAGGACCAAGGCTTATATGGAGATCCACAACAGGGCAAAGAACGCGATAAAGAGACTGATGAACGTCCCTGACGGTTACGAAGTCCTTCTGCTCCAAGGCGGAGCAAGCGGACAGTTTTCCATGGTCCCGATGAACCTCGCGCGCCGCGGCGATAAGGTCGACTACGCGAACACCGGATACTTCGCAAAGCTCGCGATCAAGGAAGCAAAGCGCTGGGCGGACCCGGAATTCATCTGCACTTCGGAAGACAAAAACTTTACGTACATCCCGAAGATAACTCCTGACATGCTCCGCCCGGACACAAAGTACCTGCACATAACCGGAAACAAAACCATCGAAGGCACCGCTTACCACACCCTTCCGGACTGCGGAGACGTTCCGCTCGTCGCTGACTGGTCGTCCAGCATCATGGGCCAGCAGATAGACGTCGCAAAGCACGCCCTGATCTACGCCGGAGCGCAGAAGAACATGGGCATCGCGGGCCTCACCGTCGTCATCGTAAAGAAGGACGCCGTGATCGACCCGGCCGACCCGATGGTCCCGGACATCATGAATTACAACGTCCAGATAGCGCAGGATTCCCTCCACCACACCCCGTCCGGCTGGGCGGTCTATATGGCCGCGCTCATGTGCGAATGGATCGAGGCACAGGGCGGAGTCGCCGCGATGGAAGCGCTCAACAGGAAAAAGTCCGGCATGGTTTACGACGTGATCGACAAATCTGATCTGTACATCAATGATATCCCCAAAGAGGACCGTTCGCTCGTAAACGTCACCGCAAAGCTTCCCAGCCAGGAGCTGACCGACAGGTTCGCGAAGGAGGCGGAAGCGGAAGGAATGATCAACGTCAAGGGTCACCGCAGCGTCGGCGGCCTGCGCATCTCCCTCTACAACGGAGCCCCGCTGGAGAACGCCGAAAAGATCGCCGACTTTATGCAGAGATTCGAAAAAAATCTGTAGATCTATATATTGTATAGCCTGCTTACGGCATGCCCAAACGCCCAAAAATTTCAGTCAAAAACCGGTCATAAAAGGCCGGTTTTTTGTTGACAAATAGTTTGTATCCCAATATAATTTCTATGGTATTTATTTTCACATGAAAATACAGAGTTGGAATTTGTGAAAGCGAGGAAACACTATGGATTTCGAACTCAACAAAACTCAATTGCTGCAGCGCGAGCTGTTCCGCAAGTTTGCGGAAGAGGAGGTAAAGCCTCTTGCGAAAGAAATGGATGAGGCCGAAGAACTCAATCCCGAACTCATCGAAAAGATGAAGAAGCTCGGATTCTTCGGCATCCCCTTCGGCCGTGAATACGGCGGCGAAGGCCAGGACTACATCTCCTATGCTCTCTGCATGGAAGAGATCTCCAAGGCTGACGCTTCCAGCGGCGTAACCATTTCCGTACACACCTCCCTCTACTGCGGCGGCGTAAACGAATTCGGTACCGAGGAGCAGAAGCAGGCCTTCCTTAGACCCTGCGTAGACGGAACTTCCGTAGGCTGCTTCGGACTTACCGAGCCGGGCGCAGGCTCTGACGCTGCAGGCGTACAGACCAAGGCGAAGAAAGAAGGAGACCACTATGTGATCAACGGCTCCAAGATCTTCACCACCAATGGCGGATTCGCAGACTACACCCTGCTCTTTGCGCTCACCAATCCTGAGCTCGGAACCAAGGGCATGTCCGCGTTCGTAGTTCCTCTCCACGCAGAGGGCGTAGACATCTCCGCCAACATCGAACGCTGCGGTATCCGCGCAGCTTCCAACGTCGTTATCGCATACGAAAACGTCGTAGTTCCCGAATTCAACCGCATCGGCAAGGAAGGCGAAGGCTTCAAGATCGCCATGACCTGCCTCAACGGCGGACGTATCGGTATTGCCGCACAGGCTGTCGGCATCGCTCAGGGCGCAATTGACGAGACCATCAAGTACGTCAAGGAAAGAAAGCAGTTCGGAAAGCCGATCGCTGCATTCCAGAACACCCAGTTCCAGCTTGCTGAGATGCAGACCAAGGTAGACGCTGCAAGACTCCTCGTTTGGAGAGCTGCCGCTACCAAGAATGCTCACGGCAACTACATTTCCCAGGCTGCTATGGCTAAGATGTTCGCTTCCGACGTCGCTTGCCAGGTTACCAGAGAGTGCGTACAGCTCATGGGCGGCTACGGCTACTGCCGTGAGTACCCGGTAGAGAGAATGTACAGAGACGCCAAGATCACCGAGATCTACGAAGGTACCTCTGAAGTCATGAAGATCGTCGTTTCCGGCGGCATGAAGTTAAAGTAGGGAAAGGAGCTTACGAATAATGAAGATCGTTGTATGCATCAAGCAGGTTCCGGACACCACAGAAGTCCGTCTTGACCCCAAGACCAACAACCTGATTCGTGACGGCGTTCCCAGCATCATCAACCCGGACGACAAGGCCGGTATCGAAGCTGCTCTCCGTCTCAGAGAAGCTAACGAAGGCGCAACCGTTACCGTCGTTTCCATGGGACCGCCCCAGGCAGACGTAGCACTCCGCGAAGCACTCGCTATGGGCGCTGACGAAGCTATCCTGATCTCCGGCAGAGAGTTCGGCGGAGCTGATACTCTTGCTACCGGTACCACCATCGCAGGGGCACTCAAGAAGATCGGTTACGATATCATCATCACCGGCCGTCAGGCAATCGACGGAGATACCGCTCAGGTAGGTCCGCAGATCGCAGAACAGCTCGGTCTGCCGCAGGTAGGCTATGCTGAAGACATCAGGATCGAAGGCGAGTACGCCATCGTCAAGAGACAGTACGATGACTGCTACCACATCATCAAGGTAAAGATGCCCTGCCTCATCACCGCTCTCTCCCAGCTCGCTGAGCCCCGCTACATGACCGTTCACGGCATCGCGGACGCTTATGCCAAGGAGATCAAGGTCCTCGGTTATGAAGACCTCAAGGATATGTACGCAGAAGGCACCATCGGCCGCACCGGTTCTCCGACAAACGTTGCCGAGTCCTTCACCAAGCAGGCAAAGGCCAAGGGAACTCTCCTTACCGGCCTTACCGTAGACGAAGCAGTTCAGGCTATCGTTGACAAGCTCGACGAGAGACATCTCATTTAAGGAGGCGCGCAAAATGGCTAAGAATGTATTTGTAGTAGTCGAACAGCGCAACGGCGCTATTCAGAAGGTCAGCCTCGAGCTCATCGGCGAAGCTAAGAGACTTGCTCCCCAGTTCGCTGACGACGAAAAGGTCGTAGCTATCCTCCTCGGCGACAAGATCGCTGACAAGGCTTCCCTCCTCTTCGAAGGCGGCGCTGACGAAGTTCTCTGCGTAGAAGATCCGATGCTCGGAACCTACGTGACTGAACCGTACACCAAGACCATCGTAAACATCATCAAGACCTACGAACCGAACGTAGTACTCTTCGGAGCTACCACCATCGGCCGTGACCTCGCACCCCGTGTAGCGGGCAGAGTCGGAACCGGTCTCACCGCAGACTGCACCGGCCTTTCCGTAGACCCGGAGACCAAGCTCTTCAGAATGACCCGTCCGGCATTCGGCGGCAACATCATGGCTACCATCCTCATCAAGGAGAAGAGACCGCAGATGGCTACCGTACGTCCCGGCGTTATGAAGATGGGCGAGAAGTGCGACGCTTCCGGCAAGACCGCTACTATGGTCCCCTCCGTTCTCGAACCCTCCGACATGAACGTCGAGATCCTCGAGATAATCCCGAAGGACACCAAGAGCGTAGATATTACCGAAGCTAAGGTCCTCGTATCCGGCGGCCGCGCTGTAGGCGGACCGGAAGGCTACAACCCCCTCCGCGAGCTGGCAGCAGTTCTCGGCGGCGAAGTATCCTCCTCCCGTATCGGCGTTGACAACGGCTGGATCGAAAAAGACCGTCAGGTCGGCCAGACCGGCAAGACCGTACGTCCGCAGCTCTACATGGCATGCGGAATCTCCGGAGCTATCCAGCACCTCGCTGGCATGGAGAACTCCGACTTCATCATCGCCATCAACAAGGACGCTACCTGCCCGATGATGCAGCTTGCTGACCTCGGCGTTGAAGGCGACATCAAGAAGATCATTCCGAAGCTCACCGAAGCTGTTACCAAGCTCAAGGAGAGCAGAGTAGTAGACAAGTAAGATCCATTCCAACTCTTTCCGGCCGGGGTCGCCTTACGGCGGCTCCGGCTGCAGTTTAAAAGCCGAGAGGTACCTATGCAGCTTCACGATTGTATTAACTTCCAGTTAACAAAAATACAGAAGACAGTATTTACGTACTTCAAGGACTCTCTTGCGAAGTTCGACGTAACTCCCTCGCAGTACGCTCTGATGAGCCTGCTCTGGAACGGGGAGGAGCTTTCGCCGTCGCACATTGCGCAGGAGCTGGATCTTGACGCTTCCAGCATTACGGGCCTCCTCAACCGCATGGAGAGCAAGGAGCTTATCCAGCGCGTCTACAGCGATGAAGACCGCAGAGGGGTCACGATAAAGATCACAGACAAGGGCATGGCTCTTAAAAAAGGCATTACGGCGACCATCGAGGAGTGCAATAAAAAAGTCCTCAGGGGAATATCCGCGGAAGATGACGCGGCGCTCCGCCGAAGCCTGTCGGTGCTCCACCAAAACGCCGCGGAGCTGTGCAAATAAAAAGAATATGACTTCTCAAAGGCGTCCCGTTGCGGACGTCTTGATTTTTTTACGAAAAGTAGTATAACTGAAACATCTGCATCTTAAACAGGACCGGGACTGTCCGTTTACAGGAAAGGCCTCATGAATAACCTTATCGTAACATTCAACATAATAGCGCCGTTTATGCTCTATATGCTTCTGGGGCTGCTG
>JAFYFK010000010.1 GCA_017543805.1 Bacillota bacterium
ATGATGAACACGAATTCGTAACCGACGGTCGCGATAAAGTCATACGTGCCGTGGATGAGCATGGGCATTACGACGGACATGATGCGGGCGAACTTGCTCGCCGGGGCATTCCCGTAGTTTTCGAGCCTCTTGGCGGCTCCGTACCAGATGCCCATGAACACGCCGAAGCACGCGTGTCCGGGGATAGCAGTGACCGCCCTGAGCAGCGCCGTTCCGAGGCCGTACATAAACACGTATTCCACGTTTTCGGCAAGCGCAAAGCCGAGCGATACGAACACCGCGTAGACCACACCGTCGTACTGGCAGTTGAATTCCGGGTCGCGCCAGCTGCGGCGCTTCAGCATAAAGTACTTGGCGCCCTCCTCCGCCGGTCCGACGACCGTAAGTACATCCATGCGTAGTACGGAACGCTCTCCTCAGGGAAGACCATGTCGAGAGCAAAGGATCCGACCCATTCGAGAGCCATTGCGATGAGCGTCGAAATGACGCCTCCTATGACCAGCCTTGTCAGCATCTGCGGGCTTTCCGGCTCAAGACGATCAGTCTTGAATACCTGGATCATCAGAAACACGGCCGGCACTACAGCCGCGGCCATGAGAAGCATGCTTGGGATGTTAAGCAAAAACAGCATATTTGTTTCCCTCCGAAATTATAGTATACACGAAACCGGAGAAAATTACACATTCTTTAGTCGGTAAGATCGACGTCCGGAGTTATGAATACCTCATAATCCGGATACAGCGGAGCGACCTCAGCGTACAGCGTGTCGAGAGCCTCTTTTCTGTCGATGTCAAAGCTCAGGACCACGTCGAAGCGTATGCTTTTTGCTTCGTCATCGACGTAAAAGCCATGCATCTGTATCGCCCAATCATGCGCAAGAACGACCTTTCGTATCGCGTTCCGCATACGCGCCGCCTCGTCGTCATGCGTGTTGAATGAATATACGCTTACGCCGGTCAGCACTATTCCGGTCTTCTGAAACACATTGTTCTGTATCCTGCGTATTATGCCGTCTACTTCGTTGACGGTAAGGGTGTCCGGAAGTTCTATATGCACGGCCCCGTAATTCTTTTCGGGCCCGTAGTTGAAGAGCGCCACGTCGTACGCGCCTATTACAGCTTCCTCTTCGCAGATCGTCCTCTTCAGTTCAAGGATCGTTTCGGCGTCCTCGCGCTTTCCGATAATGTCGTTAAGGGTCTCGAGCATCATCTCGATGCCGGCTTTAATTATGAAGCAGGCAATGATGACGCCGACATAAGCTTCGAGAGAAACTCCCCAGATGAGGAAGATGACGGCCGACGCGAGCACCGACGCGGAAAGTATGGCGTCGAAGAGAGCGTCGGACCCGGACGCGGCGAGCGCCCCTGAATTGACCTTCTCACCCTGCTTTTTGACATACATGCCAAGAACCAGCTTGGCGGCGATCGCGACGGAAATAATTATGATCGAGACCGCGTTGTACTCCGCGGTCTCCGGCTCTATGATCTTCTTTACCGATTCCACGAGCGACGTTATGCCGGCGTAGATGACAAGGGCCGCAACTATCATTGAACTGATGTATTCTATCCTCCCGTAGCCCAGCGGATGCTTTCTGTCCGGCTGCCTGGCCCCGAGCTTGGCGCCGATTATCGTGACTACGGACGACAGCGCGTCGGACAGGTTGTTTACGGCGTCGAGGATGACCGCTATGGAGTTGGACATCAGCCCTACAAAGGCCTTGAAAGCGACGAGCAGCAGGTTTGTTACTATGCCTGTGATGCTCTTCTTTACGATCGTTTTTTCCCTGTTTTCGGGAAGAACGGAGATGTCATTTATTTCTTCATTCATATTTATTCTCCTGAAATGATCCGCTGCCTTCGCGGCGTGGATGCATTGCACTTAAAAATTCTTAAAGATTATAACATAAAGGCTTGCATCAGGGAAATCCCTGTATTATAATGCCTCCGTGATATTTGACGAAAGTGGGGTGTATTTAACAAATGGCGAATATCAAATCTGCAAAGAAAAGAATCAAGGTAATTGACAGGAAGACTCTCGAGAACAGAAGAGTAAAGAACAACCTCAAGGCTGTTATCAAGAACTTCAGCAAAGCTCTCGAAGCAGGCGACTTCGCAACTGCACAGGAAAAGCTCGTTCTCGCGGACAAGCAGCTCAAGAAGGCAGCTTCCAAGCACGTTATTCACAAGAATACCGCTGCCCGCAAGGCTTCCAGACTTACCAAGGCTCTCAACAAAGCAAAGGCAGAATAATCTCACCCGTCCCCACACTAGGCTTTATGCCGGTGCGTAAGTTAAAAACGCATTAAAAAATCCGGAGTGTCTCCCGGATTTTTTGTTTGTCTTTATAAAGCTGGTCAGGCGCGGTCTTACCCGATGATCGCCTTGAAATCCCTGCATCTCTGCGGGATGTCAGGCGCGCCGAAGACCGCGGAGCCGGCGACCATGATATCAACTCCGGCGTCCAGGAGCTCTTTAGCGTTTGAAAGCGACGCCCCTCCGTCGACCTCGATCTCAAAGCTGAGGCCGCGGGATTTGCGCATCGCCGCAAGCGCGCGGATCTTTTCCAGAGAGTAAGGGATGAATTTCTGTCCGCCGAAGCCGGGGTTGACGGACATGATGAGCACCATGTCGACATCGCCGAGCACCCATTCAAGAGCGCTCAGAGGAGTCGCGGGGTTGAGCGCCACGCCTGCTTTGCATCCGAGTTCCTTAATCTGGTGGACGACTCTGTCGAGATGCGTGCATGCCTCCTGATGCACGCAGATGAATTCGGTCTGCGGCGTGACGAAATCGGGTATGCGGAGCTCCGGACGCTCGATCATAAGATGAACGTCAAACGGAAGAGATGTCTTTCCGACGAGGCTCTTTACAATGGGGCCGCCGAAGGTGATGTTGGGTACAAAAGCCCCGTCCATAACATCCATATGCACTATGTCCGCTCCGCCCTGCTCTATAAGCGCCACCTGGGCGGCGAGCTGCGAGAAATCCGCGGATAATACTGACGGCGCAAGCCTTGCCATAATAAGCCTCCTGTAAAAATGGTTACTAACTAAATGATTGAAAACAGGTCCTTAGAGGGGCGTCAGGGAACTCGGTTCTTAGCGACCGGCGAGCCCTTGGCGAAGACGGAGCTTAGAACCGCTAGGCGGGTCCCCTGTCGAGCGAGAGCGTACCCGAGAAGGACCTGTTTTCAATAAAAAATATTCTAATAAGTATTTTTCTCTTTCAGTTCCGCGTAGATACCGACATAGGAATCGTAGCGGCTTTTGTGTATGGTTCCGGCGTCCATGGCGGCCTGCACCGCGCACTCCGGCTCCTTAAGATGCCTGCAGTCGGAAAACCTGCATTTTCCGAGATGCGGACGGAACTCGGGAAAGCGTTTTTCGAGTTCCCTCTCATTCAGCTGCCCCATCTCAAAACTCGTAAATCCCGGCGTGTCGAAGAGCGCAAAACCGTCGGCTGTAAACAGCTCGCTGTGGCGTGTGGTGTTCTTGCCGCGGCGGAGCTTTTCGGATATATCCCCGGTCTTTGCGGCTTCTGTTCCGAGAAGAGCGTTCGCTATTGTCGACTTTCCGACCCCTGAAGGCCCTGCCAGGGCGCAGCGCTTGCCGGAAAAAACCTGTTTAAGCTCGTCCAGCCCCTGCCCCGTCTTTGCTGACAGGAAATGGACCGGGTAAACGTCCTCGTAAATGGATCTGAGTTCCTCCAGCTGCCCGTCAGATGCCAGATCCGTCTTGTTTACGCATATGATTATCTCAGCTCCGCTGCCCTCGGCCTCAGAAGTGAGCCTGTCGAGCACGGCCAGGTTCGGCTCCGGATGCTTCGCCGCAATTACAAATGCCAGAAGATCTACGTTCGCGTCGGGAGGCCTCACAAAGGTGTTTTTGCGCGGCAGGATGCGGTCGAGCGAAGCCTTTCCGTCCTCCGGGAGCAGCGATATCCCGACCCTGTCCCCGGGAAGAGGCGTAACGCCCTGCTTCCTGAATATCCCGCGGGCCTTGCATTCGTAAACGTTTCCGTCATCCGCGGCAACATAGTAGAAGCCCGCTATGCCCTTGGTAAGAGTGCCCTGCATCAATAGTACTGCCCGTGGTCAAAGTCGACGGAGTACTGGTAAACAGTCTTGTTGTTGAACATTACGACGACTGTTCCGTCCTCTCCGTTTCCTGAGACCGTTATAAACTCGGCGCCCATGTCGCGGCTCTTTTCCACCTGCTGGTAGGCTACGCTGGTTCCGTTGACGCTGTCATGAACATGGACGGTCAGATAGAATATTTCTTCTTCTGCCGCCGTATAATCTATCAGTATCTGTACAGACTTCTTCTCTACGGCATCCGTACCGCCCTGGCTGCTCTGGCTCACAACGAGGTTGACTGATTCTCCCTCGGTGAATTCATGGCTGGGCTCCGGATCCTGGCTGATTATCGTGTTCTCCTGGACGTAGGCGTTTTCCGTGTATGTGACTCCGCCTACGGAAAGGCCCTTGCCCTCAATGAACTTAGTCGCTTCCTCGAGGGTCATGCCGACGACGTTGATCTCGCCGAGCTGCGGATTCTCAGGACCGGCGCTGATTATGATCGCGACGGTGCCGCCGTCCGCGAGAGACGCACCCGCCTCCGGGCTCTGGCTCACTACGCAGCCCTTGGGGATAACGTCGCTGAAGGTCGAGCCGCCTCCGCCCACCTTATATCCGTAACTCTTGATCATGGCTTCGGCGCTGGACTGGGTCTTTCCGAGAACGTTCGGGACCTTGCCGTCCACCTTGCCCTTGCTGACGTTGACCTTGACGGTATAGCCTTCCTTGACCTCGTTCCCGGCTTCGGGATTCTGGCTCATTATCATTCCGGCCGCCAGATCGTCGCTCGGGAGTTCAAGATCCACGCTGAGGCTGAGCCCCTGCTCTTTGAGGATCTTTTCGGCTTCCTCGACGCTCTTTCCGCTGATGTCCGGAACCTTTACGGTAGCCTTATTGTCGGGGATCAGTATTCCCGCGGGATTTACGGGTTCCACCTGGCCGGGCTCGTTCTGCTGGCCTGCGGAAGACTTGTCGCTGTATATCATCTTAAATACTACGTTGCTGAGAGGCAGAGCAAGAAGCACCGCAAGCGCAAAGGCTATGAGCCTCTGAACGCCGGCGGGGATCCTGTAGCGCCTGCCGCTGCTGTTTTTCTTCCTGCCCTTTTCCGGAGCCTCGTCTTCGTGTTCAGGTTCTTCTTCGGGCTCGTTTACGATGCCCCTTGCTGCGTTCGAGGCCGCTACGGCTTCGGCGGACTCCACCATCGGCCGTTTAGAGCTGAACTTGACGAAGTTGAGCGCGGTTATCATCTCTTCTGCGCTCTTGTATCTGTTGGTCTGCAGCTTCTGCGTGGCCTTGAGTATTATATCTTCCAGATCCTTGGGGATATCCGGGTCGATTGACGTCGGAAGCGGAAGATCCTCGTTGATCTGCTTGACCGCGACTTCCACGGCGGAGTCACCGTCAAACGGGACCTCTCCGGTAAGCATCTCGTAAAGGACAATACCGAGAGAATAGATGTCAGATCTCTCGTCCACATAGCCGCCCCTCGCCTGCTCCGGCGAGAAGTAATGCACGGAACCCATTACGGCTTCCTTGGTCTCGCCCACAAGGGTATCCGTGGTGACGGCCTTGGCGATGCCGAAATCAGTGATCTTGGCTACGCCTTCCCGTGTGATCATTATGTTGTGAGGCTTAACGTCCCTGTGGATCAGCTGATGCTTGTGCGCCGTCGCCAGAGCCCCGGCCACCTGCTTCGCGATGCTGGTCGCCCTGTAGGGGTCGAGTTTTCCGCCTTCCTTGATGATCTCGGAAAGAGGCTCGCCGTCGATCAGCTCCATCACTATGTAGTGGATGTTTCCTTCCCTGCCTACGTCGTAGACGTTTACGATATTCGGATGGACAAGGCCCGCGGCCGCCTGGGATTCCTTTCTGAAACTCTCGACGAACACCGCGTCCTTGGTGTATTCCGGTCTTAATATCTTGATAGCGACCTGGCGGTTGAGAAGTCTGTCGCGCGCCTTAAAGACGACGGCCATTCCGCCTTCGCCTATCTTTTCTATCAGTTCATATCTTCCTGCTAAGATCCTGCCTGCCATTTCCCAAGCCCCCTACTGAATCTTGATGCATACGACGGATATGTTGTCCCTGCCGCCGTGCCTGTTCGCAGCCTCCACGAGCTCCGTCGCGAGCCCGTGCATGGTCTGAGCCCCCGCGGCTATCTGCGCTATGGTGCTGTCCCCGGTCTCTCCGTAGAGTCCGTCGGTGCACATAATGATAATGTCTTTAGGATATATATCGAAATTGAAGAAGTCAGCCTTTATCTTTGCGTCTCCGCCGACAGCCCTTGTTATCATGTGCTTGTCGGGGTGGTTCTCGGCTTCCTCCGGAGTTATCAGCCCGTTGTCCAGCATCTCCTGGATGAGGGTGTGGTCCCTGGTTATCTGCCTGAGCACGCCGTCGCGCAGCAGATATGCTCTGCTGTCTCCGACGTTGACCACATAGGCCTTCTCGCCGCGGATGCAGCAGATGACCGTCGTGGTAGCCATGCCCTGGTTTTCGCCCACGGCCTTGCCGAAGACGAGCTCGTTGGCCCCCTCTATGCAGGACTTGAGGTATCTCTTGAGTTCCCTGTCGTTCCTGATGGCGGAGAACTGGTTGATGGCCACATACTGTGCGATGTAGCCGACCGCGAGCCTGCTGGCGAGTTCCCCGGAATTGTGTCCCCCGACGCCGTCAGCCACTATGTAAAGCTGCTGTTCCGGAAGGATAAAGAGCGAATCCTCGTTTCCTCCGCGCTGCTTTCCCTTGTCTGTTTTAAAACCTACGCTTATCAATTGATCTTCCTCATGAGACAGATGTAAAAGCCGTCGTGTCCGCCTTCCTGCGGCAGCAGCGTCTCTTCAGTCCCGATCGCAAAATTACCGTCTTTTTCTATAAATTCCCGCGTGACCTCTTCGTTTTCGTGAGGGTCAAGCGTGCATGTGCTGTACATGAGCCGTCCGCCCGGCTTAACATAGCGCGCCGCCGTCCGGAGTATGTCTTTCTGCAGCGCCGGAAGCTCTTTTACCGCCCCGGAGGCGTCCCTGAGTTTAATCTCGGGCTTTCTGCGCAGGACTCCGAGCCCCGAACAGGGAACGTCACAGAGCACGCAGTCCGCCTGTTCTTCGTATTCCGGCATAAACTCCGAAGCGTCGTGCTGAGACGCATCTATAATGCTTATCCCGAGGCGTTTTGCCTCTTTCTCTATGAGCCCGGCGCGGGCTTCGTAGAGGTCGAAGGCTTTGATCTGCCCTTCGTTCTTCATCAGCTCCGCGGCAAAGCAGCTTTTTCCGCCGGGAGCCGCGCAGAGATCGAGCATCAGTTCTCCCGGCCTTGGGTCAAGCATCTTTACTGCCCGCTGCGACGCCTCGTCCTGTATGGAGAAAAGCCCGTTCTTAAAGTCTTCGCTGTCCGCTGAAAGGCTCTGCGGAACATATCCGTCCGGCGCTTTCAGCGGGTTTATCCTTATGCTCAGCGGCGGAACGGTATTGCTGATACGCAGCAGCTCTTCCGCCTGTTCTTTTCCGTAAGCCTCTGTCCAAAGTCTGGCTATCGACTCGTGCGCAGAATACTTTACAGATAAATGTTTTATGTAACCGTGCTCCTTTTCCGGCGTTTTCAGCTTACAGCCGCTTCGCTGGAAGTTCCTGAGCACCGCGTTCACAAATGCCTTTTTCCCTTTCACGAACTGCTCTGCGAGCTTTACGGTCTCCGAGACCGCGGCGTGTTCCGCGACGCCGTCCATCAGCGCCAGCTGATAGAACCCCATTCTCAGGAGATTTCTTTCGGAAATCCCAATCGACGGCTTTTTAAGGAAACCGTCGATGTTGTAGTCCAAGAGCATCCGGTTCCGGAGCACCCCGTAGACAAGTTCCCTTATAAACGCAGGAGAATCAGCGTTCCCTCCCGAGATGTACCCGTTGAGGCTGAGGTTAGACCAGGCGTTCTGCTTATCTATATCCTTCAATATCAAAAATGCAAGACGTCTGTCTTTATCCATAAATTATATTTTACCTTAAAACAGTCCCAATATCAATTTTATTACCCAGAAGAAATGCTTTTATATCCATCGCTTTTTTCCCGGGCATCTGTATGTTCTCAAAGACCACTTCCCCGTCGCCGCAGCTTACGGCGATACCGCTGCCGTCAGCCCTAAGCACAGTGCCGGGCTCAGCAACCGCAGGTTTCCTGACAAATGAAGCCCTGTGGACCTTCATGTTCTCTTCGCCGTAAACGCAGAAGGATCCCGGGCTGGTCTCCATTGCCCGGACAAGGTCGCAGATCTGCCTGCCGGTCTTGGAAAAATCTATATGCGCGTCCTCTTTGAATATCATTTTGGCGTAGCAGGCCTTTGAATCGTCCTGCGGCACGCGCTTCGCGGTCCCGCCGGCAAGTTCCGGTATGACCTTTAACAGAAGCCGGGCTCCTGTCTCAGAAAGCTCGTCAAGAAGCTCCGACGCGGTCTTTCCTTCCGCCGGCGTCTGTTCGGAAGCTATCATGTCCCCGCAGTCCAGCTTTTCCGCCATATACATTATGGTGACTCCGGTCACGTCCTTTCCGTCCATGATCGCGCGCTGCACAGGAGCCGCTCCGCGGTATTCAGGCAGCAGGCTCGCGTGGATATTGACGCAGCCGAGCGGCGGCAGATCCAGCACTTCTTTTGTGAGTATCTGGCCGTACGCGGCGACTACTATAAGGTCCGGCGCGGCTTTCCTGAGCGCCTCCAGCGCTTCCGGATCGTCCTTAAGGCGTTCCGGCGTCAGCGTCTCCAGCCCGCGCTCCATGGCGCGAAGCCTCACTGGGCAGGGCTGGACCTTTTTTCCGCGGTTCCTCGCCCTGTCCGGCTGAGTCAGAACAAGGCGCACATCGTAACCAGCGTCGAGAAGCGCGTCCAGAGGCTTTACCGCAAAGTCAGGCGTCCCCATATAAACTATTTTAAGCGGAGCGTTCGCCATTATTCCTCGTCTTCCTCCGGGTCGTGGTCGTAAAGTTCCTCGGCTTTCGAAGTGTAAAGTATTCCGTCCAGGTGATCCAGCTCGTGGCAGAATGCCCTCGCGAGCAGATCAGTGCCCTCGTACTCCTTCCATTCGCCTTCCCTGTTCTGGGCGCGCACCTTTACGCGCGCGGGCCTGTGTACCCTGCCCATAAGGTCGGGAACGGAAAGGCATGCTTCGATCTCGAACTGGTCGCCCTCTGTCTCCACGAATTCCGGGTTTATCAGCTCGTAGAGTACGTCGTCAAGCTCTATGACGACCATCCTGCGCAGTATGCCCACCTGGGGCGCCGCAAGTCCTATGCCGCCGGAATCGCGCAGCGTGTCTATCATGTCGTCGAGGACCATTTTGATGTGGTCGTTGATCTCCGTTATCGGCCTGCATTTCTTGCCAAGTACGGGGTCGCCTTCCTGAACTATCTTTCTGAGTGCCATGGTATCTCCTTTTTATATCATCGAGTATGGATTTACATCCACGCTCATTAGTTTTGCGGTGTCTTTAGCCTTTGCGTAGACCGTCCTCAGTTCCGAGACCGTGCCGGATATCTCCCGGCGCCTTCCGGCAGGGACTTTTATAAGCATCTGGTAACGGAACATCCCGTCCACTTTCAGCAGCGTGGTCTTCGCCGGCCCCAGGACATAAACGCCTTCAGGGAGCTTCCTCCGCAGCCAGGCCGCGCATCTGTCCGCTGACCTTTCGGCCTTTTCCGGGTCTTCGTCAGACACAAGGATGCGGAAGATATCGCTGAAGGGCGGGTACTGCACCGATCTCCGTATCTTTATCTCATGATCGTAGAACGCCCTGTAGTCTTGCTTTGCAGCTTCCGTGACCGCGGCTTCGTCCGGCTGGCAGGTCTGTATTATGACCTTCCCGCGCTCGCTGCCGCGTCCGGACCGGCCGGCAGCCTGCGTCAGCAGCTGGAAGCACCTTTCCGCGCTCCGGAAATCCGGTATGTTCAGCGTAATGTCGGCGCTCATTATCCCGACCAGCTCAACATTGCTGAAGTCCAGCCCCTTGGCGACTATCTGCGTGCCGATAAGAATGTCCGTCTTTCCGCTTCCGAAGCGTTTCAGGACAGCCTCCAGCTCGCCTTTTTTCTTTAAAGCGTCCAGGTCCAGCCTTTCGATCTTCGCCTCCGGAAAGAGCTCCGCGGCCTTTTCCTCGACCTGCTGCGTTCCGGTTCCGAAGCGTCCTATAAGCCTGCTTCCGCATTCGGGGCAGACCCGGGGCACCGGGACCCGCCTTCCGCAGTAATGGCAGATGCACGCTTCCTCGTCCTTGTGATAGGCCATGGATATCCCGCATTCCCCGCATTTTACCACATATCCGCATTCTCTGCAGGAAACAAACGAAGAATATCCGCGCCTGTTGAGGAAAAGTATCACCTGTTTCTTAGCCGCGAGCGTTTTCCTTACAGCGTCTTCCAACGCCTCGGAGAACAGCCCGAGGTTGCCGGACCGGACTTCCGCGCCCATGTCGACTATCTTTACCTCCGGAAGCGGCACGCTGTTGTAGCGTTCCAGCATCTCGATCCGTTTATATATTCCGGTCTCGCTGCGGTAGTAATCCGTAACGGACGGAGTTGCGCTTCCGAGCACCAGTACGGCCCCGTGCTTCATGCAGCGCTTGAGCGCCACCTCCGCGGCGTCATATCTGGGGCTTTTTTCCGACTTGTAGCTGGTCTCGTGTTCCTCGTCGATAATTATTGCGCCTATCGATGAAAACGGCGCGAAAACGGCCGATCTGGCCCCTATAACGAGCTTTACCTGCCCGGACTCTATTCTCCTGTACTCAACTGTGCGCTGCGCGGCAGTGAGCCTGCTGTGCAGCACAGCCACGGAATCCTTTCCGAAGCGCGCCACAAAGCGGCTGACGGTCTGGGGCGTAAGGGCGATCTCAGGGACGAGGACTATGGTCCCCTTTCCTTTCTCCGCGGCCTTTCCCGCCACGCGGAGGTAGACCTCCGTCTTGCCGGAGCCGGTAACGCCGTGCAGGAGGAAAGCTTCGTGCTTTTCAGCGTCCATGCTTTCCGCGATGCGTTCCAGCGCGGCCTTCTGTTCCCCGTTAAGCCCGGGCGGCGCGTCCGGAGCGGCATCTATATCCGCAAAGGGGTCCTTTGTCCGCCTCTTTACATCGGTATTGGCCGGAAGGAACAGTTTGACCGCCTCTATATATCTGCAGAGGCAGCGGTTCCTGAGCCACAGCGCGGTGTCCATGGCCTCTTCGGTAAGAGATGTGTCAGGATCGGCCTCCGCGATCTTCTTAAAGCGCTTAACGCCTTCCGGAGCGCTGTCCGTGACTCTTGCCACATAAGCGTCCGTCATGCGGTTATGGACGGAAAAAGGCACCTTTACCTTCATCCCCGGCCGCAGGTCTTCTATATCCGACGCGTAGCTGTAGAGCTCGTCCGTAGCGTCTGTATTGTTGTCAACGACGACGTCAGCGTAGATCACAGCTCTTCCTCCGGACCCGTTTCAGCGGGGTGCCATCTGGAATACTCGCAGCCGCAGAAATCCTGGCGGTAAAGCCCGTATTGCCTCGACAGCTCTATCGAACGCCTGAACCCGTCCTTTTTCTTGTAATTGCCCGCCTCATACGGCACGCCCCATCTCTCCGAGATCTCCGAAGCGATATTCGAGATGACCGCGTAATTCTTATGCGGGCTGACGGTAAGCGTGGTGTCGAAGCAGTCAAAGCCGTTCTCTTTTGCGGCCTTCGCGGCCTCTTCAAGGCGCAGCTTAAAGCAGACGCTGCAGCGCGCCCCGCCTTCCGGCTCGTTTTCCAGGCCCTTGACAGCTTCCAGCCAGCGCTCCGGGTCATACGCCGCGGGTACGAGCTTTACTCCGGGGAAGGCTTCCGCAAGCAGCCTTTTCTGCTCTGAAAAGCGGTGCTCGTACTCTTTTCTGTCCGTGATGTTAGGGTTATAGTAAAACACCGCGACATCGTAGTCCGGAAGGAGCCTCTCTATGACGGCGGACGAACACGGCCCGCAGCAGCTGTGCAAAAGCATTGTTTTTTTCATAACAAATTATTTTACCATTTTATCAAGGTGTAATAAATAAGAAGTTTCCTTCATGGTATAATCTATCCATGAAACTCATAATCGCAGAAAAACCGATGCTTGCCCGCGCGATAGCCGCGGCAGTCGACGGAGACCAGATAAATAAAGACGGCTACATCATCAAGGGAGACTATTCGATAGTCTCGGCTTTCGGCCACCTGCTGACCCTTAAGGATCCGGAGGATTACGACCCGCGCTTTTCCAAATGGAAGATGGAGGACCTCCCGATCTATTTCAGCGACTGGGGCAAAAAGCCCGGAGAAGGAAAAGCGGAGCGCTTAAACCTTATAGGCGAGCTCCTCAAAGGCGCTGAATGCGTAATTCACGCGGGAGACCCCGACGACGAGGGGCAGTACCTCATAGACGAGATACTCAACTGGTTTTCCTACAGAGGGCCGGTCTTAAGGCTCTCCACGGGAGACACCACGGAAGGCGCTCTCAGAAAAGCGCTTTCAAACATGAAGGACAACAGGGAGTTTGAAAGCTCCGGATGGTCCGCCCACGCCAGGGCTGTGACTGACATAATGGCCGGATACAATTTCAGCCATGAGTATGATGACTACATGCCGAATCCTCACATCCAGAATTACCATTGTCTCGGGTCTTATACCGGTATTATGAGTGACCTGATGGCAAGAGGCGACTACCTTCAGATGGTC
>JAFYFK010000011.1 GCA_017543805.1 Bacillota bacterium
GCGGAGGATCCGCTGCCGCTGGACGAGGTCGAGCCGGAAGAAGAGATCGTAAAGCACTTTACCATAGCCGCCATGAGCTACGGAGCCCTGTCAGCCGAGGCGCACGAGTGCATGGCCCAGGCGATGAACGAGCTCGGCGCGGCAAGCAACTGCGGGGAAGGCGGAGAAGACGCGTCCCGCTTCGGGACAATAAGAGGGTCAAAAATAAAGCAGGTAGCCTCCGGGCGCTTCGGCGTTACGAGCGAATACCTTGTCAGCGCGGAGGAGATACAGATCAAGATGGCGCAGGGCGCAAAGCCCGGCGAAGGCGGAAACCTGCCCGGCAAAAAGGTCTATCCGTGGATAGCCAGGGCAAGGCACTCCACTCCGGGAGTATCCCTTATATCCCCTCCGCCCCACCACGATATATATTCCATAGAAGACCTGGCGCAGTTGATCTACGACCTCAAATGCTCCAACCGCAGGGCTGTGATCAACGTCAAGCTGGTAAGCGAGGCCGGCGTCGGGACCATAGCCTCCGGCGTCGCGAAGGCAGGCGCGGGCGGGATACTGATCTCAGGCTTTGACGGAGGCACCGGCGCGGCTCTGAGGAGTTCCATACACCACGCCGGGCTTCCCTGGGAGCTCGGACTTGCCGAGACCCACAGGACGCTGATGCGGAACGGCCTGCGGAGCAGGGTCAAGCTGGAGACAGACGGAAAGCTGATGACGGGAAGAGACCTGGCCATAGCCTGCATGCTCGGCGCGGAATCCTTCGCGTTCGGCACTGCCCCGATGATCGCGATGGGCTGCGTGATGATGCGCGTATGCAACCTCAACACCTGCCCGATGGGAATAGCGACCCAGGACCCGAGGCTCCGCGCGCGCTTCCGCGGCAGAGTGCAGGATGTAAAGAACCTGATGCTGTTCCTCGCGAGAGACCTGCGCGAGCACATGGCAAGCCTCGGTATCCGCAGCGTAAACGAACTCGTCGGACGTGTGGACCTGCTTAAGGAAAAAGACGTCGCCGCCGCGGACATCTCATCCATACTGGACGCCAGCTATGTAAACTGCGGAATAAAGACGCATTTCGACCCCGCGGACGCTTACGACTTCGGGCTGGAGAGCACCGCTGACGTAACAAAGCTCGAAAAAGAGCTGCTCCCGCTGGTAAAGGACAAGTCAGCCGGAAGCCTGGATATAGAGGTCAGCAGCACCGACCGCACCTTCGGGACAGTATTCGGTTCCGAGGTAACGCGCGCCTGGGGCGAGAACGCCCTCCCCGACGGCACCTACACCGTGCGCTGCAAAGGCGGCGGAGGCCAGTCGTTCGGGTCATTCCTTCCCAAGGGTGTAAAGCTCGTGCTCGAAGGGGACAGCAACGATTATCTGGGCAAAGGCCTTTCCGGCGGGGAAATAACAGTACGTCCACCTGAAGGCAGCCCGTTTGTGCCCGAAGAAAACATAATAATAGGAAACGTTGCCTTGTACGGCGCAACCGCCGGCAAGGTCTTTATACGCGGCATGGCCGGCGAGCGCTTCGCGGTGAGGAATTCAGGCGCGGAGGCTGTGGTGGAAGGCGTCGGAGACCACGGCTGCGAATATATGACAGGCGGAACTGTCGTCATTATCGGACCGACCGGGCGCAACGTGGCCGCAGGCATGTCCGGCGGAACAGCCTATGTACTGGACGAGGACGGCAGGCTGGAAGACCGCATAAACAAAACGATGGTCTATGTGAGCCGCGTTTCGGAGCAGAAAGATATAGACAAGATCTGCGGTCTGCTGCGTGAACATATCAGAGAGACCGGAAGCGCCAAAGCGGAGGCAGTGCTGAAAAGCCTGCCGGAAGACGCGGGGCGTTTCGTAAAGATACTTCCGAAGGATTACGACCTCATGCTCAGGACGATCTCCAGATATGAGGATTCCGGCATGACGCGCGCGGACGCCGAGACCGCAGCCTTTAACGAGGTCATGGGCTGAAGGAGGGACTGCTATGGGACAGAAAGACGGATTCTTAAAATTTAACAGACAGGCCGATCCGACGGTAGCCCCCGAAGAAAGGGTAAAGAACTGGAATGAATTCCACCCTCCCCTTTCCGAGGAGGAAAGAAAGACTCAGGGCGCGCGCTGCATGGACTGCGGCGTGCCGTTCTGCCAGTCCGGACAGATGTACGGCAGCCGTTTCGCGGGCTGCCCGCTGCACAATCTTATCCCGGAATGGAACGATCTTATCTTTAAAGGACAGTACGGGCTGGCCTACAGCAGGCTTGCAAAGACCAGCAGCTTCCCGGAATTCACATCGCGCGTGTGCCCGGCGCTCTGCGAATCGATCTGCACCTGTGGAATGCACGGAGACCCTGTGACCGTCAAGGATAACGAGCGATTCCTGTCGGACTACGCCTGGAAGAACGGCCTGGTAAAGCCGCGTATACCGGCGGTAAGGACCGGAAAGACCGTCGCAGTCGTTGGCTCCGGCCCGGCGGGGCTCGCAGCGGCTGACCTTCTTAACAGGATGGGCCACAGCGTGACGGTATTCGAAAAAGAAGAACTCCCCGGCGGATTGCTCGTCTGGGGAATTCCATCCATGAAGCTCGAAAAGGGCGTAGTCGCGCGCAGGATAAAGCTCATGGAAGAGGAAGGCGTCACATTCAGATGCGGAACAGACATCGGCCGGAACGTCAGCGGAGCTGAACTGACGGAGAATTTCGACGCGGTGGTGCTCTGCTGCGGCAGCGGAAAAGTCCGGGAATACAAAGTTGCCGGATCAGCCGAAGGCTTCTGCTATGCCTCGGACTATCTTAAGGCCGCGGCACACGCTCTGCTCGGGGATATATTTGACCCGGCGCTCGACGCCAAAGGCAAAAACGTGATCGTTGTAGGCGCCGGCGACACCAGCTGCGACTGCATCGGGACCGCTTTAAGGCAGGGCTGCAGATCAGTTATCCAGCTCATAAGAAGAGACGAAGCTTTCTATGCGCCGGCAGAAAAGAGCTGGCCGGACGTGCCCCACGGCAATATAGATTACGCTGAGGAAGAAGCCGAAAAGCTCTACGGAGCCAGCCCCAGACGCTACGGGACAGTCGTAAAAGCGCTTATAGCGGATGAAAACGGCTGCTTAAAGCAGGTAAGGACCGTAAAGCTCAAAAGGACGAACGAAGGCGGAAAGCCGGTCAGCGAGGAGATCCCGGGTTCTGAAGAGATCCTGGAATGCGAACTGCTGATCGCCGCGTCCGGATTTGCAGGCTGCGAGGAATATATCTGCGATACCTTCGGTCTTGCCGCCGAAAAAGGAGGGAACCTGGAATCCCATGACGGCTGTCTGACGGCAAACGAAAAGATATTCGCCGCCGGGGACATGCGCCGGGGAGCGTCTCTCGTGGTCCACGCGATAGCGGACGGCAGAGAGGCAGCCATTCAGACAGACGAATATCTCAAAAGAAAATAGCCGCGTCAAACGCGGCTATTTTAATTATCTCTATTCTGCGCTTTCCGCAGATTCGGCTTCAACGTCGACGACCTGAGGAGTTTCGTTGAATATCTCGGCAGCTTCAGCTTTAAGAAGCTCTTCGTCAGCCTGATGGAACGCCATATTCGCGTCTGCGGCAACAGCAGCGGCTGCGGAATCGACCTCGTTCTTAACTTCTTCAACAGCCTGCTCTATGACCTTAGCCACAAGGAATACCTGCACCAGCGCGACTATATCGAGCACAGCCTGCGCTATAAGGGCGATCCCGAGGAACTGCAGCATCACGTGAGTCGATTCGAACGGGTTCATTATTATGACTATCCCGCATATGACGGTGATCAGCGAAGAGAGCAGTATCAGCAGCGGAGCCTTTATGCCGAGCGCGCGGCCCGCGAAGAAGGTCTGGCATTTCAGCACGCCCATTATCAGCAGCATGATGCCGTAGACGACGGCGATCACGGTGAACAGCGCGATGAC
>JAFYFK010000012.1 GCA_017543805.1 Bacillota bacterium
ATCGCGATTATGATGGCCCATTTTGCGGTGTTTGCCAGCGGGCTGATCCCTATTATCGAGAGCCCGATCAGCAGTTCCACAAAGGTTATCCCTATGATCTTGGCGTAGGAGCTTACGATCTTTCCGAGCCCGTTGACCAGGTATTCGCGTGTCTTTACGGCAATGGTCTTGCCGCGTTCGTTGAGCTGGGCCATAAGGAAATGGCTGATCTGCGGGAAGTCCATCGTAATAAAGAAACTGCCGATGATGCAGAAAACGATGCCGACCATCGTTCCTGGGACGGACAGCACGACATTTCTCGTAGCCCTGATAACGGCGGAAGCCACGCTGTTTGCCACATCCATGCCCGCGCCCAGGACCTCGCCGGAGAGATCATCGATATAACCGGCCAACTCCGGATTGAGGTTGACCGCGAAGCCTTCGTACCAGGCGAGGACTCTAGCGAAAAACGGCTCGATGTAGGCCTCGTACCATTCCGGGATCTGCTCCGCCCAGTTTCCGACCGCCCAGATGAGCCTTATCACAAGGAACGTGATAAGCGATCCGATGGCGGCAAAGAAGATGAACACCAGCACCGCAGCGATGCCGCGCCTCGGGATGTGCAGCTTCTGCGCCAGCTTAGTGGCCGGGCCGCTCAGCATAAGCGCAATAAGCACAGCGATGAAAAACGGCATTATGCGGTATATCACATATCTGAAAAAGAATATGTATATGCCCAGCAGCAGCGCAAAATACGCGGCGTTTATCAGTATGCTCTTTTTCTGTTCGAGGCGTTCGTCCATCAGAGTTCCCCCCTGCCCGCGGCAGTCAGCGAAGCGTCGATAAACGGGTCAAGGTCGCCGTCCAGCACCTTCTGGACGTTTCCGGTCTCGTATTCGGTGCGGTGGTCCTTGACCATGGTGTAGGGCTGCAGCACGTAGGAACGGATCTGGTTGCCCCAGGATATCTGGCCGCTGCTGCCCTTAAGGTCGGATATCTTTTCCTTATGCTCCTGCACAGCCAGGGTATACAGCTTGGAATACAGCATACGCATGGCGTATTCGCGGTTCTGGTGCTGGCTGCGCTCGTTCTGGCAGCTGACGACTATGCCGGTCGGGAAGTGCGTTATGCGTACCGCAGAGTCCGTCTTGTTTACGTGCTGTCCGCCCGCGCCGGACGAACGGTAAGTGTCTATGCGTATGTCGTCCGGGTTTATGTCCACGGTCACGTCCTCGCTGAGCTCAGGTATGACGTCGACCAGTGTAAAGGAGGTCTGGCGCTTGCCCGCCGCGTTGTACGGCGAGATGCGCACCAGCCTGTGCACGCCGCTCTCCGTGCGGAGGAATCCGTAGGCGTACTCGCCTTCTATCAGCAGCGTAACGGACTTTATGCCGCCCTCGGTGTCGTCCTGGTAGTCGAGGGTCTTCACGGAAAAGCCCTTCGACTCAGCCCAGCGCGTATACATGCGCAGCAGCATCTGGCCCCAGTCCTGGGCGTCGAGCCCGCCGGCGCCGGGGTGAATTGAAAGTATGGCGTTGTTGGTGTCGTATTCGCCGGTCAGGAGGTTCTTGATGTTCAGTTCCTCCAGCAGAGTCTCGAGCTTTCCGAAGTTCTGCACGGCCTCCTGCGCGAGCTCGTCGTCATCCGCCTCCGCGGCCATCTCCATGCTCAGCTCTATCTCCTCAAGCAGCTCGGCGCACTGGTCGTATTCGCCGAGCTTGTTCTCCAGAGCCTTTTTCTTTTTCATGGTCTCCGTGGCGCGCGCAAGATCGTCCCAGAAACCGGGGATCTCGACCTCGATATTCAGATCGGCGATCTTTGCCCTAAGACCTTCGACGTCAAAGAGACTCTCCGAGTTTCCTCAGAGACTCCTCGACTTCGGGCATTTTAAGCTTTATGCTGTCGATTTCAAGCATTATGCGTTCCTCCCGCAGCAGTTCTTGTATTTCTTGCCGCTCCCGCAGGGGCACGGGTCGTTGCGGCCTGGTTTCTTTTCGACACGTATCGGCTGTCTGGTCTCGGGCGCGTTGGTCGTGACCCTCTGCGGCGCAGCGTTGAGGTTAGGCGCGCTGGACGCGCTGTGGACCTTGCCTCCGCCAAGTCCGCCGCTGGCTGATACCACGCGGCCTCCGGACGCGCCCGCAGCCTTGCTTCTTGCCTCCTCCGCGACCGACTTCACCTCGTCCTTGCGGCTCTGGCCGATGCTGATCACCTGCTGGCGCTCGGCGTTGGTGGTGAGGGTTATGGCGAAGAGGAACTTGACCATGTCGTCGCAGATGGAGCGGACCATCAGCTCAAACATGTCTCCGCCTTCGTTGGCGTAAGCCTGCGCCGGGTCGACGCCTCCGAGAGACCTCAGGCCGATACCGGTCTTCAGCTGGTCCATGTCGTCGATGTGGTCCATCCACTTGGAGTCGACTATCTTGAGCAGCAACATGCGCTCTACCTCGCGCAGCTGTTCGACGCCTATTTCCTCTTCCTTGGCCTTATAAGCCTTCTCGAACATATCCATCATGGCTTCGACGAGCTTGTCGCGGTCGAGCGCCATCTTTTCTTCCTGGGTAAACTCAAGGCCCGGCAGGAACTGGCTGACGTCCTTGATGCGTTTGTTGAGGGCGTCGAAATCCCATTCCTCAGGGAACTTTGAAGCCGCGGAGATAAAGTCCGCGATCTCCTCCGCGATATCCTTCATCATGGAAACGATATGGTCGCGAAGGTCCTCGCCGTGCAGAACGCGGTTGCGCTCGTTGTAGATGACGGTGCGCTGGCGGTTCATGACGTCGTCGTACTGCAGGACGTAGCGGCGGATGCCGTAGTTGCGGCCTTCGACCTTCTTCTGCGCGTTTTCGATCGTCTTGGTGAGCATGCCCGCGTGGATAGGTTCGTCCTCGCCGAGATTGAAGCTGCTCATCAGCGCCTGAACGCGGTCGCCGCCGAACAGACGCATCAGATCGTCCTCAAGAGAGATGAAGAACCTGGAGGAACCGGGGTCGCCCTGACGTCCGGAACGTCCGCGCAGCTGGTTGTCGATGCGCCTTGCCTCGTGGCGCTCGGTGCCGATAATATGGAGACCGCCGAGGTCAACGACTTCCTGGTGCTCCTCCGGCGTGCAGTTGTGGCCGCCGAGGATGATATCGGTACCGCGGCCGGCCATGTTGGTCGCGATGGTGACGGCGCCTTTTTTACCTGCTTCGGCGACTATCTCAGCTTCTCTCATATGCTGCTTTGCGTTCAGCACATTGTGCGGAATGCCGC
>JAFYFK010000131.1 GCA_017543805.1 Bacillota bacterium
GCCGAACAGTATTTAACGGAGTTTGAGCGCAGGCTTTCCCCTACTCCTTATGCTGTAAAGCAAGGCGCTGCTGAAAGTTATAATGATAATTGCTGGTGGTGGCTGCGGTCGCCCGGCAGCCATCCTTATGGTGCCGCATGCGTCGACGCCGGAGGAGATATACGCGGCCGCAACCACATTGCGCTTCGCGTCAAATACGCTGTGTGTCCCGCTTTGTGGATCGAGCTGGAATCTTAAATCAATCCCGCGCCGAAGGCGCAGAATAAAAAATTAATACCGGCCTTACCGGAGCGTTTTTTTGTCATAAATTGATCTGAGATATAATAATTTTTTAAAAATGCGGCTGTTTTGTTGGACATCTGTTTGACAACGTGCTTCAAAATAGCAGGTGTAAAAGGTTTACCGGATCGTATATACAAAAAACGATGTGACGGACAGGAGGATACTATGCCGCGCAAGATCAGTGAGATAAAAGAATTTACATCTAAAAAAAGCCTGGAGAATATAAAGGAAGATCCCGCAGGCAACTCTTTGATGGGCAACATCAAAAAGCTGAACGACGAACTTGCGTATTACCAGAACAGTCTGGAGGTAAGCGCGCTCCGCACCAGGCTGGGCAATATCATGGATGCCCATAAGGGTAAGGAGTCCAATGAAGTCGGCGATTACAACATCGAAAATATCAAGACTCCTCTGGAGGCGGTCTACAAGAATAAGGTCAATGATCCCAGGACCCGGATCGCTGACGAAAAGACACGTGAGAACGTAAGGAAGCTGATCGAGTACGTGGCTGCAGGCCTCGACATTAAGACAGAGGCCGTTCCGGTCAGCGATAATCAGCGGAGCGATGTTAAGCGCATGGAAGGGATCGGCAGGATCGATCTGCGCGAGGAGCAGAGAGAGGCGGAGGCTCAGGCCCGCAGGGACGCGGTCAAGGGCAAGAGCGCGCTGAACCTGCTCGACGAGCACAAGGCGAGAGTCAGCGCTCTTCCCAAGAGCTTCAAGGGAGCTGACGCTGCGAAGCAGGAAGCTGAAGCCCGGAAGCAGCTGAAGGAGGCCTGCCTCGACATTATGGCGGCAAGGCGCTCCATCGAAGCTAAAAGAAACGACAAGAGCGCGCTGGCAAAGGCTCAGCTGGACGCGGATCTTATGCATTCGGTAAGGAACGATCTTGCCGCGAACGAGGCCGTAAACAGCTTCCTTGACAAGATGTCCTACAGTGATCTCCGCAAGCTCGCGGCAGAAGGTCACGGCGGAGCCATGGAGGATAAGCTCAAAGCGCAGCTGAGAACAGCTTATGAGATCCCCGCCAACGCGCCGCAGCAGTATATGCCTACCGCAAAGGAACGCATTGAGGCGCTGCAGGACAAGATGGATACCCAAAGCTTCCGGACGACTACCTCTCACGGGGAACAGCGAAAGCTTTATAGGGAGCTTCTGGCGGCCCGCGCTGCCGTAGGCGCGAAGCGCAACGCCAAGGAGACCCTTAACCCCGTGATAGACGCGTCGGTCCTTGACCGTGAAAAAAAATTATTACAGTCAGAGCCCCTGAATACTGCACTGGTGCGCTTAACGAACGGGGTAATGCAGGAAATATCAGCAGATGCCGCGGTGAGGGGCCATGGCGGCGCTCTCGAAGACCTCGTCAGCAGGGAGCTGCGGAAGATGGCTCTCGAAAAGGACAGCGGCTATAAGATGCAGCCGGTCGATATGCGCTATGCGCCTACCTACGATGAAAGGCGCCAGGATCTCAACGGACTTATGAACTCCGAAAGGGCTCCGCTCAACGCCAGGCTCCGCGCGTCGATCGAGCTCGGAGTGCTGGATACCATGCAGCACGACTACAGGGGAGACGCAAAGATCGCCAACGTCGATTCCATCAACAGACAGGCTGATGAAAAAATGAAGATATACAGCAAGGTGATGGATGCCAAGACAATGAAGGAGTTCGTGAATAACGTACGTGAGAACGGATTCCAGGCAGCATCAAGCAAATTCGAGCTCGAGAATGCCGGCCATATCCGCGCTGTCGGAATGATGAACGAGATCGATGAAAAGCTGGCGTCGAACCCCTCAAAGGAAGAACTGATGGAACTTGCGGCCCGTAAGATGGTGCTTCTCCAGGAAAATACCAAATTCCAGCTCAATAAGAACAAGGAAGACATTATGCAGGCCGGTAAAGAACTTATCGATCCTGATGAAGCTCTCGAACCTGCAGATAATGATTACCGTTCTGCGGATGAAAAGCTCCTCGGGAATATAAGCGATGAAGAGATGACCAAGCATGTATCCAAACTCATGAAGAGCGGCACGTTCAAGGAAATGTGCGAAGCGCTCGGACCGGAAAAACTGCTGCAGCAGGCAAAAGGCGACGGAAACAGTCTTATTACGAGTTACAGCAAAGCACTGGACGGCACCCTGAAGGCTGCGCCCGCCGCGGAAGCCGGCAAGAACGGCCCGCAGAGAGACGCGGTAAAAGAAGGGGAGGCTGCCGGCATACAGCTCGGGGGCAAATAGATCCGGATCCAAATGATCTGATAAACAGAGGTTAAAACGATGGCTACTCCGGAAGAGATCGAAAAGATATTTAACGAAAACGACCTTGAACCTGAATTTATGGGGTAAAGAAATTTGACGATTTCAACAGCGGTTCCCTGGTCAATGAATTCGACCAGTTAAAGAAGGCGCTTGAGCCAAAGGCGAACGCGCTGCAGTAGGAAGCAAGGCCATTTGCTCAAAAAAGGCTGCGGAAGCAATTCCGCAGTTTTTTAATGGCTGATAATATGTCTCTGTTAACTATACTGTCTGTGATTGTGCTATAATTAATGGAAATTTAAGGTTTTTGTCAGAGGTAAAAACTTCATGAAGATCAGAAGCGAAAACAGGAGAAAAACTCTTATCTGGTTTGCCGTCACTTTTGCGATCGTGATGGCTTGCCTCGCGGCAGGCGTCATCAAGACTGCCGAATACAACAGGGCAAAGCATTTTGAATCTTTTACCGGTCCGGATCTGTTTTCTCCGGAAAGCACCCCAAAAGGCAAGGTATCGATCGCCGCTGTCCCCAGAGGCAGCACATGGAGCAAACTCTTCGACCTTAACAACGAAGGTCTTACGGAGAATAATTATCAGGCATATACATACGATTTTACGGTAACTAACGATACAAAAGACGAGGTTTCCGGCTTTACGTTTAAGCTGACCTTCAGCAATGACGTTTTCCTTGCGTCGGCTTGGAACGGTTCGCTTGAGATCCACCAGAACGTTAAGGGCGGAGAGCTTGTGGCGCTCATACCTGATCTTCGCGATTACGATCCGAGTGATTACCCGCTCGACATTTTCACCGCCGACGGGGAGTCTTTCGTAACCATGAAGGCCGGCGATTATCTCGTATACACGCCGAGTTCCAGCATGAACGCCATGGAGGTGCCGATCGAGCCTTACGAAGGGACCACGCCCGGCATCATCATGTACATCGCTATCGGGGAAAATATCGACGATTCCGTCCTTGAACTTGAATACACCTTCCACAGGCTGCTGACGAGCGAGCCTCTGTTCTGGATATTCGCCGTCGGTCTGGTCCTCTGGCTCATAGCTCTTATAATCGCTGTGATCACATCGTTCCAGATCAGAAAGTACAACGAACGCCATGAACGCGACAACGAAATAATCAGCGAATCGATCGAAACATTTACAGGCTTTATCGACGCCAAGGATCCGTATACCAACGGTCACTCAAAGCGTGTCGCCATGTATACAAAGCTTCTTGCCAAAGAACTCGGGTATGACGGTGAAGATCTCGACAGGATATTTTACGTTGCCCTGCTCCACGACTGCGGTAAGATAGGCGTTCCGGACAATATCCTCGGCAAGCCCGGAAAACTGACCGCTGAGGAATTCGAAGTCATTAAATCCCATACCGTCCGCGGCGGAGAGATACTGAGCAGCTTCAGGAGCCTTAAGGATGTAGGGGAAGGCGCCCTGTACCACCACGAGAGATACGACGGAAAGGGTTATCCGAAAGGCCTTGCGGGAGAGGATATTCCGTTTATCGCCAGGATGATATGCGTCGCGGATTCTTTTGACGCGATGAATACCAACCGCGTATACAGGAAACATCTCACCAGGGAAGACATAATCAGCGAGATCGAGAGCAACAAGGGCCGGCAGTTCGACCCGAAGATCGCGGATGTCATGCTGTCCCTCATTAAAAACAAGAAAGTTATGATCGACGACTAAAGGTGAAACTATGGCAAAGAAAAGCTTTAAACCAGGCGAGATGCTCTCGCCCCTGCCCGCGGTCATGGTAAGCTGCGGCAGCGGAAGCGAAAAGAACATACTGACCATAGCGTGGACCGGGATAATCAATTCCGACCCGCCGATGACCTATATCTCGGTGCGCAAGAGCCGTTATTCGCACGACATAATCGAAAAGAACGGAGAATTTGTGATCAATCTTCCGACCGAGGATCTGGTGTTTCAGACAGACTGGGTCGGCGTGAAATCCGGAAGGGATCACGACAAATTCAAGGAGACAGGGCTTACGCCTCTGGAATGCGAAAAGGTCACCTGCCCGATGATCGCGGAAAGCCCGGTAAATCTGGAATGCAGGGTCGTGCAGAAGATAGAGCTGCCCAGCCACGATATGTTCATGGCGGAGATAGCTGCGGTTCATATAAACGAGGAGCTGATAGACCCCAAGGGCAGATTTATGCTGGAAAAGGCCGGGTTGGTGGCCTATGTGCACGGCGAATATTACGGGCTGAAGTCAAAACCGCTCGGACGCTTCGGGCATTCAGTGATGAAGCCGTCGACAAGGAAGCGCAAAGCCGGCGAGCGCCGCGCCGCGCAGAGGCAGAAAAAGCGCAGATAAAAGAAAAGACCGGTGGCTGATAAGGCCGCCGGTCTGTGTTTTCAGATAACGCTGTACAGGTGATAGATGTTCATATCTGACGGCTGGTCCAGGCCGTGGTCGCCAGGCGGGAACGCGCTGCGGTGGCAGCCGTGGTCAGGGGCAAATCCGAGCAGTGTTTTATGGCCGCGCGGCCTCCAGCATTCTTCAATGAGAGAGTGCAGGCGCAGGAATTCCTCGGCGTTTTTGTCCAGCTGCTTTCTTGCAGCCAGGCCGGTCGGGGACACCCTGTGCATCCAGTAATCATAATTACCGTTGTAGAGCACGATAAGATCGTGCTCATCTTTTTTTATGAGCTCGGCAGCCTTCTCATTGCACTCTTTTATGGTCCTGAAGATGTAATACTGTATGTTTCTGCCGAGGAATATCTCCGAAATGCTGTCGCCCGCGGTCGAAACTATGGCCACGCGCTTTCCTTCCTTAGGTAGTAAATCGAATACGGTCGTGCAGCTGAGCAGAGGTTTTTCGTATTTGCGTATCCCGTGCTGCTCCGGCAGCAGTCCGCTGTACATGGACGCGAAGCAGACCGGCGTGACCGGCGGGAACATTGATCTGAGCGGAAGTTTAAGCGGGGACAGGGCAAGGCAGGCTTTGAATTTATCCTCAAACCTGTCGAAGACCCAGCTTCCGATCGCGTCGGGGTTGTACATAAAGATCCTGTCGCAGCCCTCCGCAAGGCCTGTAAGGCTGTCTATCGAAGGCTGCATATCCTCCGGAGGGGTCACCCCGAAGATCCTGAGTATGCTCGGGGCAACGCCCGCAATGCTGTAATTGCTGAATCCGTCCACTTCGGCCACCTATTTTACGCTGATGACGGAACCCACGGTCGCTGCCAGAGAACCCGCGATGACAAGCAGCTGGAAGGGCAGGGTGCCCCAGCTTCCGCAGATGCTGCTCTCTCCGACGCGTTTTCTTGACCTGTTGTAGGCGAGGATTATCCCTAGTCCGGTCAGTACCTGTATGATGCCCGCGATGCGCGCCAGGCCGACAAAGCTCTGCAGCCTGAATATGGCTATCAGAAGGCAGGGCAGGGACGCGGCAAGCCAGCAGGCGCGGAGGGTCCAGCCTGTCTGCTCGGATATGATGTCCCTCATGTTGAGAGTGTTGGCCCAGAACGAGGTTGAGAGCGCAAGCAGGGAGAACACGTAGCCGACTATGCTGACCCAGCCGCCGAGGTGGGCAGAGAGGTCGACCAGGGCTCCGTTTTCGCTTATGGAGCTGCCGGCGCCTATAAGCGTCATAAAGGTGATGACTACGATTATGGCTATGTTGACGCCTGTGCCCCCGGCTATCGCCAGAGTGATCTTTCTGCGGTCTCCGTTGAGGCCTTTTACCACCTGAGGAACGGACATTACTGCCGACAGGGCAAAGGCAACCATGCTGTAGAGCGCCAGCACATTGGACGCCGCGATGAACTTCGACGGA
>JAFYFK010000132.1 GCA_017543805.1 Bacillota bacterium
ATCTTCTCGTCCGTATCGTGACCGAAGCTGTCGACTCCGGAGAGCGAAACGAATTTGACCTCCGGGTGCGCCGCAAATATCTCCTTAAGCTCTTTTTCGCCGTGCTTTTCAGGCGGCACAACAAAGAGCATCTTTTCCGTCATGGATCTGGTATCAGTCTCGTTAATCTTGTCCTTCTGTCTCATAATCAGTTTCGTCGCCCTCCGGCAGTCCTGCCGCGTCATCGTGGCCGGCCATCCTGGAGATCAGGCCTGCCAGCTCGTCCATATATTTTCCGTAATCCGCCCAGTTGCCTTGCTGCATTGCCTCGAGCGCGTTGTTGTAAGCCGCGTCGGCAAGCACCGCGAGCTCCCTGACCGTCGCGTCGTCAGGCACGCCGGTGGTGTCTATCGGTTCGCGGGGCGGAGTCTCAACAGGTTCTTCGACCGGCTCGACGGGCTTCGGATTGTCGAGTTCCTCGGCCGCCAGCTTACCGGATTCGATCGGATTGACCGTATTGAGCGGGGCTCCGGCGCCGCTTCCGAATATGTCGTCGAGGCATTCAGCGAGCGTCGGTTTATAAGCGAGCCTGTCACCGTAGAACATGACTACGCGCTTGACCTCAGGCAGGCTGCTCGTTGAGGATTCGAGGTATATCGGCTCCACGTAGAGCAGCGAATCCTCGACCGGGATCACATACATGTTTCCCCTGGAATAGCTGGAACCGGAATTGTTCCACAGCGAGAATTCCTTGGAGATGTCCGTATCCTGGTTTATCTGGGCTTCTATCTGCGCCGGTCCGTAGATTATGCGGTCCTTGGGCAGCTTGTAGAGCACCAGCTCGCCGTAATTGGATCCGTCGTTGCGGGCGAAGAATATCGCCGTCATATTGGACTTTCCGGTCGGCGAATAGCTGAGCGCGCTCACGAATTCGGTATCTTCCTCTCCGGGGAGCTTCATAATAAAGTAGTTCGCGGTCATGCGCATCTCGCTCTGACCGTAGATCTCGTTGGAGACCTGCCAGAGGTCTTCGTTCTGGTAGAAGACGTCTACATCGGACATGTGGTACTTTTCGTAGACCTTGGCCTGGATGTTGAACAGGGCGTTGGGGTACTGGATATGCGTCCTGAAGCCCTCCGGCATCTCGTCGTAGCTCTTGAAGAGCTTCGGGTAGATGCCCGCGAGGGTCTGCACCACGGGGTCGTCCTCGTCCACGATGTAGAAATCGGTGGTTCCGTCGTAGGCGTCGATAATGACCTTAACGGAGTTGCGTATATAGTTTATGCTGCTTCCGCGCTCATAAGGCTCGGAATAGGGATAATTTGAACTGTAGGTGTAGGCGTTCAGCATCCAGTAGAGATGCCCGTCGACCGCGACGATATAGGGATCGTCGTCATAGCTCAGGAACGGGGCTATCTTCTCCGCGCGCTTAGCTATGTTGCGGTTTATCATGATGCGCGAATTGGCGTCGATGTTGTTGGATACCAGCATCTTAAGGCTTCCCTCGCGCAGCGCGAAGAGCACGCGGTTGAAGAAGCTGAGCGGAATGCCGCCCTCGCCTTCGTAGCTGCAGTAGACGTTGGATTCCCCGCTCGGATAGTCGAATTCGGGCTCGTCGGTCTTTACGATGACGTAGCTGTCGGTCGATTCGCCGTAGTAGATCTCCGGCCTTGTTATGCTGATCTCAGCCACGTCTGACACAGGCGGAATGCTCTTTATGAGCATATCCGGCTGGCCGCTGGAGGTGACCTTGTCGACTCTGGAAAGGGTCACGCCGTAGCCGTGGGTGTACTTGATGTGCTTTATCAGCCAGGAATCCTCGATGCGGGATTCGTCGAGTTCTCTCGCGGAGAGGAAGGTCTGGGTGTATTCGCCGTTGACATAGTAGCGGTCGACGTCCACGTCGTTGAACTGATAGTAGCTGCGTATGGACTGTGTCTGGTTGTAGAACTGCTCGGACGGGTCAAAGTCGTTGATGCGTATGTTCGAGAAGGTCTCCATATTGTTGAGGACGTCCTTCTTGTCAAGCCCGGTGTCCGGCGTAAAGTCCTTTATCTTTATGTTTTCCAGGTCGTAGGCCTGCTGCGTGTATTTGATGTTGTAGCCCAGGTAGCGGCTCTCCTTGCTGAGCTCGTCCGGCGCCACGATGACGCTCTGGACAAGGCCTGCGACAGGCGCGGAAATGATGGCCGTGACGATCATCAGCGCGGGGCAGATGACGGCCAGCTTGTATTTTTTGAACTTTGCCGCAACTACGAGCCCTGCTGCCGAAAGAACGGCAAGCACCATCATGATGTTGTAGGCTGTCAGGGTGATCTTGATATCCGTGTAGCCTGCTCCGTAGGCGGCGCCTGTGCCGCTGTAAAGGAGATTAAAGCGCTTAAGATAGCAGGTCCAGGCTATCACGAAGAAGAACAGCACGCCGAGCACGGTCAGTTCGCCTAAGGCTACGGAAAGCAGGGCTTTGCCCTTCTGCCTGATACCGGAAAAGTCCGGGGAAGCGCCGTTTGAGAGCTTTTCCAGGGTGCTGAGGATCTTTTCCTGCGGTCCCTGTTTATCGCTGTCCGGGAACTCGTAGTGAATGGTCCCGTCGCCGGCCTCCTCTTCTTTAGAGCCGCCGGCAAAAGCGACCAGCAGGGCGTAGTAGACAGCGATGACCACCATGAGCGACACGAGCAGGAACACAAGGCTTCCGCTCAGCCCCTGCAGAAAATCGAGGCGGAACATGTAGAAGCCGATGTCGTTGCCGAATATCGGGTCTCCCGTCCCAAACGACTTCGCGTTGGCAAACTGCAGTATCTGGAACCACAGCTGCGGAATGACCGTCAGCGAAAGCAGTATGCCGTAGACGGCCGCGAGCAGTATCGTGACGACGCGAAGCCTTTTGACCGCCACGCCCTGAATGCTCAGCGAATTTTTCTTTAAGTAGCTTCCCTTGAGCATGGTCAGCACGCCGAACACTATCGCCGCGCCGATCAGCACCGTCGGAGTACCGAGTTTAAGCTTGGTCATGATCTCCGTGAGGAATACCGAAACATAACCGACCTCTCTGAACCAGAGAAGATCCGTTATAAAACCACTTAATGCCAGCACCGCTGTGACCAGCAGCACCAGCACTAAAATGATTACCCATAGTTTGCCTGATATTTTCCGTTTCTTTTCCATATCAAATAGCCTTATAATCGACGATCTTGTACTCGTCACCCACTTTCACGAGTTCGTAGAGCCAGGCGCGGGTCTGGGCGGCGGTCCCTCCGTCGGCGGTAACGCTGATCGTCTCCTCATCGAAGACATAGACCGTGTTTCCGTTGACGACGACCTCGCCAAGCGCAAGCTTTCCGAAGCTCTCCTTTATCTGTCCGACCTTGTCGAAATTGATGGCGTTATAATAGGCCGTCCCGTCGGCTTTCAGAAGGTCGAGGACATCCTGTTTTCCGTCGTTGACGTAATCGATCCATTTGCTGTTGTAGGCGATCATGGTCCCGTAGACCGCGTTGAGCATCTCAGCGTTTCCGACTCCGGGCATCGACGCGAATCCGCTGACGCCGTAGTCGACATCCGCCAGGCGCCTCAGATTGGCGTCTCTTACGACCATCTCGATGTTGCGGTTATTGGCTTCGACGACTGCACCGATATCGTAGTCCCCGCTGACGGGATCCGGCAGCAGGTCCGCGCCGGCAGCGTCCTTATGCAGCAGTCCGCGTACAAAGTCGGACGCCCTGCTGAAGCCTTCCTTGAAGAAGCCGGTAACGCTCTGCTCGACGAGAGTCGCGACCTGGGTGACGCTGCTGTCCGGCATATACTGC
>JAFYFK010000013.1 GCA_017543805.1 Bacillota bacterium
TTATTCCCTACATCGACCTGAAATCGGAGTACTACGATCTCGGCCTGGTCAACCGGGACATGACGGACGACCAGGTGACGGTGGACGCTGCCGTAGCGACGAAGAAATACGGCGTCGCTGTCAAGTGCGCAACGATCACGCCCAATGCGTCCAGAATGCAGGAATACAATCTGCACAAGATGTACAGGAGCCCGAACGGCACGATCCGCGCAATTCTTGACGGAACAGTTTTCCGTGCTCCCATCCTTGTGAGGGGCTTCGAGCCGCACGTGGACTGCTGGGAGAAGCCTATAACGCTTGCAAGGCACGCTTTCGGCGACGTCTACCGCGATGTTGAGTACAGCGTCCCCGGACCGGGAAAGGCAGAGCTTGTCTTCACCGGAGAGGACGGAAGAGAAATCCGCCAGACGATCATGGATTTCAAGGGCCCGGGCGTGATCGAGGGAATGTACAACACGGATGCGTCCATAGAGAGTTTTGCCCGCTCGTGCTTCAGATACGCGCTCTCCGTGAAACAGGATCTCTGGTTTTCCACGAAGGACACCATTTCCAAGGTCTACGACGGAAGGTTCCGCGACATCTTCGACCGCCTCTACGAGACGGAGTACAAGGACGCATTCGAGTCCAGGGGAATTTCCTATTTCTATACCCTTATTGACGATGCGGTTGCGCGAGTGATGCGCTCAAAGGGCGGCTTCGTCTGGGCGCTGAAGAATTATGACGGCGACGTGATGAGCGACATGATGGCCTCAAGTTTCGGCTCTCTTGCCATGATGACCTCGATCCTTGTCTCTCCCGAGGGAGTGTACGAGTATGAGGCGGCGCACGGCACGGTGCAGCGCCATTATTACAAGTATCTGAAGGGCGAGCGCACCTCGACGAATTCCGTCGCGACGATCATGGCCTGGACCGGAGCGCTGAGGAAACGAGGGGAGATGGATGGGATCGACGCGCTGGTCACCTATGCCGACAACATGGACAAGGCGGTAATTTCCACCATCGAGAGCGGCGTAATGACCGGCGACCTTGCGGCAATATGCAAGCTGGAGAACGTGACGGTTCTTGACTCCCTCGATTTCATCCGTGCGGTGAGAGATACCTATGAGGAGATTGCGGGAGTATAACCGGCCTCACTTTTCGATAACAGAATTCTAAAGAAGCCCCGGTTCCGGGGCTTCTTCTTATGTACGGCAGCGATGAGCCGCACGTTTCTGGTATGCAGTGCGGACATCGGCAGACAGCTTCCGGAAGGACGGTCAGGGCTTAGCAAATTCTTAACTGACATATTGACAATTTTTTCACATAAACAGTTGTTTTCCGGGGCTAAATTGTGTAAGATACTTAAAGCGCGTACAGGTGTTAGGAAAGCCTGGAGGATAGAATGATGAAGGATTTCGGTAACTGGTCGGAGATTTTTAAAAGCCTGACCATGCTGAGCCAGCTGGGGCTTTCGCTGATCATGCCCCTCATTCTCTGCCTAGGAGCTTCATGGCTGATCATCCGTTACACCGGCGCAGGAAACTGGGTATACATCCCGGGATTTATTCTTGGTCTGGGTTCTTCCGCAGTTACTGCCTGGAAAATGGTCCGGATGGTAACAGGAAAGCAGGAACACAACAAAAAGGCTGATGATATAGGTTTCAACAAGCATCTGTAAAAAACGCCTTTTGTGTATTTCCTCCGGTATAATATGACTCTTCAGCCAGCAGTTAAAAAGGAAACCGCCTTTATCAGCATCGGTACCGCAGCAGGTACAGCATTGATGCTGGTTTTGTTTTGTCTTCTTCACCGTTTTTTTCCTGACAGCGTTCCCTTCGATTACCGGGTGGTGCTCAGCGCGCTGATCGGCTGCGTGATTGCCGCCGTCAA
>JAFYFK010000133.1 GCA_017543805.1 Bacillota bacterium
GTTGTAAACTCTTTTTTCCATAGCCTTTCTCCTTAAAATAAAACCCGGAAAGCGGTGCCTTCCGGGAGTATTGCTTTTTACCGCATTCCGTTCAGCACACTTCAAATTACAGCACCGCAGAGGAGCTGGAGGATGAAGAGGATGAACTTGCAAATGCCTTAGTGTTTTTCATATTGGTGGTATTTTACGCTTCACCGCGGTAAAAAGCAAGCGGAAATGTGCATTTTACGGCATTTTCTGCGGCGCATCTGTTATAATACAGGCAGGATTCCGAAAGGAGTGATGAGAAATGAGAAAAACATGGATAGCTTTACTGCTTGTCTTTGCTCTGCTGGCGGCTGCCGGCTGCGGTAAGGCCGCGGAGACGCCTGCCGATACGCCCGCGCCTGCGGAGAATATAACCAAAGAAATTGAAGCCCCTGCCGCGGAGCCTGCGCCAGCGCAGGAACCTGCAGCGGGACCCGGACCGGAGCTGCCCCCGCAGATCTACCCGGACGGCTATCTGGAGGAGGAAGAAATGGCCGGCCTGCTTTCCGGCTTGTGGGAATTCCTTCCGAACGGTGACATTATCCGCCTGGAACCCTACGGTTTCTTCAGTTTCGGCGATGAAGACCGCTTTGCGATGTTCAATACGACGGATGACGCCCAGAGCGTCAGCGGCACCTACGCGCTGGCGGACATCTTTATGGAGGGTCGCGGCACCTGGAACGAGCTGAGCTTTACGGTCAGCGAAATCTCCGAAGGCCATGCCGACGCGCGGGACATACTTGTGGGCGAGACCACCGACCTGCAGTTCCTGACCGCGCAGGTGGAAGGCGTGGACGCGCTGGCGCTGCGCTATCTGGGAAACGGCGACACATATTTCAGCTATAATATCCTTCAGAATGATCTTCAGGCCACGGACTGGTTCTGGGTCTTTGAACGGGAGCCGGACGAACCCCGGAATATCCCGACCGACGAACAGTACGACGCAATGCGGAAAAAAGGCGAGACCTTCTACGCCTTCTGCTGGCGCGACTACGGCGACAGGTGCCTGCTGCAGGAAATGGCCGTCATTCCGTATCAGGAGGACTGGTACGGCGAGATGGAGGACTGCCTTATGTACATGTACCCCGCCAACGGCCACGCTTTTACCGCGGTCCCCTACGAGATCGAGGGCATGAAGGACTACGCGCATTCCGGCGAATACAGGCCGGGCCTTATGAGGGTCACTACAGACGAAAACGGCATCGTGACGGAGCTGCTTCCGCTGCGCTACCTCGGCTACGGCGTTTACAGCTCAGAGCCCGAAATGAACGGCGCCGGGGATGACGAACGCAATCCCGGGTACTACAGCGAACACGACGCGCGTTTTATCGGCGAATGGATAAATCCGGACGAACCCACCGACAGGATATACATTTCCGAGGCTTCGCCGCAGACCGGCGGCTACGAGCTGTTCTTCTCGAAATACCCGGACGCCGAGGCTTACGCCAACATAGACGGCGACGGCCTGTACATGAACCAGATGCTGGTGGACGGCAAATGGGTCAGCGGAACGATCACGCCGGGAGAATTCAGCTTTGAGCTCACGATAACCGAATCCGACTTCCCGGGTCTGCCGAAAGGTAAAAAGATACGCTATATGGTTCCGGTCTACTAAATATTTCCGGAATAAAAAGCCGGGCGGCTGTCTTTGCGGACAGCCGCCCTTTTTGGTTATTGCCTGTACGGGTTAATTCTATTTGAAGAGAGCGTTGGCTATGATAAGCCTCTGGATCTCGTTGGTCCCTTCGTAGATCTGGGTGATCTTAGCGTCGCGGAACATGCGCTCCACATGCTGCTCGCGCATGTATCCCTTGCCGCCCATGCTCTGGACGCACTCGGTCGTGACCTTCATGGCCAGATTTGTGCAGGCGAGCTTTGCCTTGCTGGCGTCTGCGGCAAAATCCTGACCTGTCTGCTGCTTCCAGACTCCCTTATAGAGAAGCAGGCGCGCCATTTCTATATCTACCTGCAGGTCGGCCATGCGGAACGCCATGTACTGATTGTCGCAGATGCGTCTTCCGAACTGCTTTCTTTCCATTATATAATCTTTGCAGATGTCGAAAGCGCCTTCCGCCAGCCCAAGACCCTGCGCAGCGACGCCCAGACGGCCGTAATTTAAGGAAGTAAGCGCGTATTTGAAGCCGCGGCCTTCTTCGCCGACCATGCGGTCTGCCGGAATTTCGGCGTTTTCCATGACGATCTCCGCGACTCTGGCGGAGCGTATGCCGCACTTGTTTTCAATATGTCCGATGCTGATCCCCGGGGTCTCCTTAAGATCGACCAGGAAAGCGGTCAGTCCCTTTGAACCCTTTGACGGATCTGTGTTCGCGACGATCACGGCGTAATCCGCTACAACGCTGTTGGTGATGAATTTCTTTGTGCCGTTGAGTATGTATTTGTCCCCGGATCTTACCGCGGTCGACTGGGCGGAACCTGCGTCGGAACCCGCTTCCGGCTCTGTAAGGGCAAAGCATCCAAGAGCATCTCCCGCGCAGAGTCTGGGCAGGCAGTGCATCTTCTGCTCTTCATTGGCGAATTTGTCAATGACTGTGGCGAATGTAGAAGCGATCGCGAAAGATATCGCGAAAGAGGAGTCGACTTTGCTCAGTTCCTCAACGGCAAGCGTGAACGCGAAGTAATCGTTTCCGTGTCCGCCGTACTTTTTGTCGAACTGAAGGCCGACCAGTCCCGCGTCTCCAAGCTTTTTAAAGAGAGACATGTCGAATTCCTCGTTGACGTCCCTGTCGATGACTCCCGGGAGCAGTTCTGTCTGCGCAAAATCACGCGCGCGCTGCTGAATGTCTTTTTGATAATCAGTTAAAGTTAAGTCAAACATAGTTTTCACAGTGCCCGCATTCTGCGCAGGCAGTCATACTCCTTTCCGATCCGCAGTGGTTTTACTGTTGCCCGTATTATAGAACCTTCAGAGGCAGACCGTAAAATACTTATATCGCAATATGGTCCATAGGCATTTACTTATGGATTTGGCAAAAGTATAATAAGTATTGGAGAGTGGCTATTATGATCTTTAAAAATTTTGATTACTTTCTGAGCATTGTCGAGACCGGGAATATCACCAGATCCGCGGCAAAGCTTCATATTTCTCAGCCGTCGCTTACCCAGCACCTGCACCATCTGGAGGACGAGGTCGGCGCGGTGCTTTTTGACCGCAACACTTTTCCGCTTAAACTGACTCCCGCGGGAGAGGTGTTTTACGAATACGTTCTGAAGTGCCGCGAGCTTGACGACAAGCTGTCATTTGACATAGCCGTGCTGCGCACCGATATTTCCGGAAAGCTTACGATCGGAGTACCCGTGCAGCTTCAGCCGTATTTCATGAAAACTGTTCTGGTGCCGTTTCTGGATGAGTATCCGGATATAGAAGTAAATGTCCGCGGCGAAAGCTCCCACGAACTTGAAAAGCTGCTGCAGCAGAGGGCTGTTGACCTGGCTATGATCTATTGCCTTAAGCCGCTGGTCAGCACATTGCGGTACGTGAAGCTCCGGGAAGACGAACTCCGGCTGATATGCAGCAGCAGAAGCCCGCTGGCGGAGCGCGAAGGAGAGATATCGCTGCCTGAGCTTGAAAAGGAAACGTTTTTTATGGTCAGCTCTGATTCTGTGATCCGTGAAGCAGTCGACGCGGTCTTCGCCTCGCAGGGATTCCGTCCGGCAAAGACCCGCGTCATTCCGGGCGTGGAGGCCGTTATGGATCTTGTGGCCGTGGGCAAGGGCATAGCTGTCGTTCCGGATACGTTCCTGGACAGTTATTCCCGCAGGAGCGAGCTGAAGGTATTAAAACTCGGGACGGCTCTTCCGCATTTAAACCACACTCTGCTGACGCATAAGGCAAACTGCCCGCGCCATGTCAGCTGCCTCGCGAAATACATAGAGATAAACGGGCGCCGCTGACGCGGTAAATGAAAATTAATACGAAATGAAATAAAAAACCGGATCCTTTCAGATCCGGTTTTTGAATGTTCTTGCGTATAAACAGATTCCTTAATACTTGTTCATCTCCGCGCCGCAGTTCTGGCAGAAGCGGGGCATCGGAACGTCGTCCGCGGCTTTCCATCCGCAGACCTTGCAGGTCCTGGTCGGTTTGGCGTTGCCGCACTTGGTGCAGAAATTGCCGGTGTTGACGGTGCCGCAGAAGCAGGTCCACTCGTTGGGGTTCTTGTAGACTCCGGCCTTTTTTGCTGCCTCGACTCTTGCGAGATGCGCGGCGGCCATGCCTGTCGGGTCGGATATCGGTCCCGAAGTCGGAGCGGGAGCGGGGGTAGGCGCCGGTGCCGGAGCGGGGGCCGGTGCGGGAACTGTGTGCGGTTCCGCGGGCTCGACCTCGCGCCTTAAGAGCGCAGCCTTGGCTTCGCGCAGCTGCTGGTCGTACTTTGTATACTTGTCGTCCCACTTCATCTCAGGGTGGTCGGTGTCGCTCAGGTCGACGGTGATCTTGTCAAACCACGGGGAATTGATGTAGATGGTGATCTTGAAGCTGTATTCGTATTCGAACTTCTGAGGGTGATAGCTGGACTTTGTGCCGTCCTTGTTCTCGTAGAGGATCTCTTCCTTGTCTTCCTCGACCTCGGTATCGACGCCTGTCACCTGCTCGAGGGTGATGAGGTCCGGATTTAAGGTGCTCCAGTTGCTGCGGGATACGCAGAACACGCCCGCAGCGGAATCGATAAAGATCTTCTTATACTTACCGAATTCCTTGTCCGGCTTGAAGTTCGGAACGATCTTCTCGTTGTCCTCCCTGTACATCAGGTGGTTCTTGATGTCGGAGAGCTGGCGGTTCCTGACGCCGGAGAGGAACGGGGAAAGCTTGTTTCCGCAGTTCTTGCAGAGCGTTCCGTTAGCTATTTTGGTATTTCCGAGAAGTCCGAGCTTCTCGCCGCAGATATCGCAATATTTCGGATCAAAAAGTCCCATAGTCGGCTCCTTTCTGTTCAGTTACGTCCTTACCAAAAATTATAAGCAGTTGAGGCTTTGTTTGCAAGAGTTCTGTATGTATTTGTGCCTCAGAAGAAACACAGAACTGTAAGCGCCAGCAGCCAGCCTCCGGCGATGTCGGTCGGCCAGTGCACGCCTACGTAGAGGCGGGAATAAGCCATAAAGAACACATACAGCAGCAACATAAGGCCGATCAGGCCCATCTTTCTGGAGTCGTGTATGTAATGCTTGCAGGGGTGAGGGTTTACCGTGTAGATCCGCAGGCTTTCGCCGTTGTGCTGGTAGTAGTAGTCGAACAGCAGGAACAGCGTGCCAGCCATGACCAGGCTGTTGAGCGAATGCCCGCTCGGGAAGCTGTAACTGGTCTCCGTAACGAGGCGCAATGCTTCGTCCGGTCTCGGCCGCGCCACCACGCGGTTTATGACCAGCCTGGCGATCGCCGCGACGATATTGTTGAACGTCACCGGAATCCCGTAGGTGAAACGCGTGTCTTTAATGGCCACCAGGATGACGCAGACCACCACGTAGAACCAGAAATCGCCCAGATGCGTAAACGCCTTGTATATGGGCGTCATCTGGTCGCTGCGCTGCGACAGGACAAGCTCCTGTATCTGTGTGTCGAACGAAACTATGCCCTCAGAACCGATGGATATCGAAAGGGCAATAAGGACCGCCACGAGCAGGATCCCTATTGAAAACTTCTTAAGGTCAAAACCTGTAAACATCCCGTCTCCTTCCTTGAAAAAAACATTAAGGTATTATACCATAAGACAACTGAAAATGACGATGAAAGGAGATTCCTTATGAATAAACCTGTACTTGTGGTCATGGCGGCCGGAATGGGCAGCCGCTACGGCGGTCTCAAGCAGCTTGACCCGGTCGGTCCGCACGGCGAGCTTATAATCGATTATTCCCTTTATGACGCAAAGCGCGCCGGATTTGACACCGCCGTATTTGTGATCAAAAAGGAAAATGAAGAGGCTTTCCGCGAGATCATGAGCCGCGGAGCCGCAAAGCATATGAACATCCGCTACGTTTACCAGCAGCTGGACGACATCCCTCCCGGACGGAGCATCCCCGAAGGGCGCGTCAAGCCCTGGGGCACCGGTCACGCGGTGCTTTCCGCGAGGAAGGCGGTCAACGGGCCTTTCGCGGTCATCAACGCGGACGATTATTACGGACCGGAGGGCTATAAGCTGATCTTCGACTACCTCAGCAATAATCCGGACGGAAGATATTACGAATACTGCATGGTCAGTTATCTGATCGAAAACACCGTCACCGAGAACGGTTCCGTGGCGCGCGGCGTATGCGTGCCGGACGAGGGCGGCTATCTGCAGAGCATCACCGAGCGCA
>JAFYFK010000134.1 GCA_017543805.1 Bacillota bacterium
CTGGTAGCTGTCGTCGTGTTCCCGGACGTCGGTCTGCATGACGTGGGCGGCGTGCTTGCCGTAGAGCTTCTTATCAACGTCGCCGAAGCTGCGGAACGTCGGGAAATCAAAGTTCATCAGATCATCAAACAGGTTCTCTCCGAAAATGGTGGGGTATAACATTTTTAAGTCCTCCTTTTTGGGCCTCGCGATCCCTTGGGGGTCTCGCGGTCTCTTTTTATCTTTCGACTATGTTATACCACGATGTTTTAGCACTGTCAAGACCTGAGTGCTATTTTGTTTGTGAATTTATTGTGACAAGCCTGCAAGTTTGTCGAATCACGTCGGACTGAGTTGGCACTTCCGATTTTGAATTGCTATTTTGCCAACTCAGTATACCACTCTTCGTCTGTCGAGTAATCTCCCTTGCTCATCTTTCTGTTGCAATTTAGCGTAATTATGTATATAATATTGCTAAAGGAGTGATGACCATGCCAAACATTCGGCCGATTTCTGATCTGCGAAACCATTTCGCGGAGATCACAAGGGATGTGCAAGCTACCGGCGAACCTGTTTTCCTGACGAAAAACGGCGTCGGCACCCTCGTCGTCATGAGCATGGAGGCCTACGAGACCAAGCGGTATGAAGCAGTCGTATACGACCGTCTGCGAGAGGCAGAGCTGGAGGCACGCTCCACCGACGTGCGCTATTCCCATGAGCAGGTGACCCAGGACGTACAGGCGCTGCTGGATGAGCTTCTCGCCGAGGATACGGATCGTGCGTAAAATCGTTTATTTGCCGCTGGCCCGGGCCGATCTTCTGGAAGCGATCACCTACATCGGCCGGCAGCTGGACAGCCCGCAGGCCGCAAAGGCGCTGCACAATGCGTTTCTCGACGCCGTGGAGCGCGTTGCTGCCTTCCCCTATGCCTATGAGCTGTACCGCACGGATCGTCCGATGCTGGACGAGATCCGCAAGGTTCCCGTCAAAGGATATGTCCTTTATTACACGGTCTACGAGGACCGGATCGAGCTCCGGCGTTTTCTCCACGGCAGGCGCGAGAGAAAAGACATGATTTGAAAGCTGAGAATACCAAGTTTTTTCGAACAGATTACGAAAAAAGAAAGACGCCTCCGCGGCGTCTTTTCTTTTACCCGATGTTGTGTACGATGGTGATCTCCCCTGCATCCAGGGCGCGGGCGCGCATCTCGTCGGATGCGGCGGCCTGACCGCCGAACAGCAGGAGCGCTACCAGTGCCAGCGCGCAAAGGACGCCGGCTGCCAATCTTCTGAACATATGATATCGCCCTCCGATCGTAAAGAGAACTGGATGGATCATAAAGGTGTTTTTCCCATGGCGCATGTCCATGGAAAAAACTGATCGATCAAAGACTTGCTCATTTGCAAACAACAAAAGAGCCGCCCCTGAGGGCAGCTCTTTGTTTGTGTAGGCGTCAACCTATTTTCCCGGTCCGTCGCCAGACAAGTATCTTCGGCACCTGCGAGCTTAACTACTGTGTTCGAAATGGGAACAGGTGGACCCTCGCCGTAATCAACACCTACTGATTGAATTGTATCACACTCACCAGCGGTTGGCAAGTATGAATTGGTGACCCGTACGGGAATCGAACCCATGTTTGCGGCGTGAGAGGCCGCCGTCTTAACCGCTTGACCAACGGGCCACGTCTCGCCCAAGGCTTACTCCAGAGGCCAGATGTCTCTCTGACCTCTGACTCTTCGCCTTTTGGTGCACCTTCAGGGAC
>JAFYFK010000014.1 GCA_017543805.1 Bacillota bacterium
ATATCCCTCAAGGTCATGACCCTGAGCAACAGCCGCCAGAAGATCAACGACTGCCTGGGCAACCCGGTAGAGATCGGGATCGCGGTAATGTGGAGAGTCGTAGACACCGCAAAGGCGGTCTTCAACGTAGACAACTACAAGGAATACCTCTCCCTGCAGTGCGACAGCGCTCTGCGCAACATAGTCCGCATCTATCCCTACGACGTAGCGCCCAACGTCGATACCACCGGCGACGGCATAGCTGACGAGGGGAGCCTCCGCGGTTCCAGCGAGGAAGTCGCAAACCGCATCAAGGAAGAGATCCAGAGCAAGGTCGGAGAGGCCGGCATCGAGATCATCGAAGCCCGCATAACCCACCTTGCATACGCTCCGGAGATCGCTTCCGTAATGCTCCAGCGCCAGCAGGCATCCGCGATCATCGACGCAAGGAAGATGATAGTAGACGGCGCTGTGGGAATGGTCGAAATGGCTCTTGAAAGACTCAACGAGAACGACGTTGTCCATCTCGACGAGGAGCGCAAGGCCGCCATGGTCTCCAACCTGCTCGTAGTGCTCTGCGGAAACAAGGATGCGCAGCCGGTCGTCAATTCCGGCAGCCTGTACTGATGACAGTGCGCGGATACTTCAGAAAGGAGGCGGAAAATGGCTGAAGAAAAAAAGCAGGTCCCGCTGCGTCTGTCAACGAAGCTCTACAGCGCGCTGGCGTCCTGGGCTGAGGACGACTTCCGCTCCGTAAACGGCCAGATCGAGTATCTGCTTACGGAATGCGTAAAGCAGCGGAAAAAGAACGGCAAGTACGTCGGTGAAGACATCGACGCTCCGCCGGACATAGACATAAATCAGTTCAAATGAAAAATGAGGGTATCCCGGGAAGGGATGCCCTCTTTGTTTTGCAAGGTCATTTATTGCCTGACGGGCTTTTATGCTATAATAATATATTAGCTTTAAACAGAGGTAATCATGGAAAATCAAAATAAAGAAGAAATACTTATTACAGGGCACTTAAACCCGGATACGGATTCGATCTGCGCGGCGATCGCCTACGCTGATCTTAAAAACAGGACCTCGGAAGGCAGTTATATAGCCTGCAGGGCGGGAGCGGTCTCGGCTGAGACCGCGTGGGTCCTTAAACGTTTCGGTCTTAAAGAGCCGAGGCTTCTGGAGGACGTTGCCCCTCAGGTCAGGGACGCCGAGATCCGCCGTGTTCGCGGCATCAGCGGAGAGCTTACAGTAAAGCAGGTCTGGGAGATAATGAGGGACAACGACGTTTCGACCCTCCCGATAATCGATAAAGATAAAAGGCTCATAGGACTGATATCCCTCAAGGATATTGCCGTCGCTTTTATGGACAGCTTCAACAGCCATGCGCTTTCGGTCTCCAATACGCCGTTTGCGGATATCGCAAAGACACTGGAAGGCGAGATACTGCTCGGCGACCCGTCTGCCGTCATGACAAAGGGACGCATTCAGGTCGGCGCGGGCAATCCTGAAATGATACGGGACTATATGCAGCCCGGGGATCTTATGATCCTTTCAAACCGCGAATCTTCGCAGAGGGCGGCTATCGAAAGCGGCGCAAGCTGCATAGTGGTCACGACATTTGCCGACGTCAGCGACGAGGTCATGGAGCTCGCAAAAAGCCGCGGATGCGTCATAATCTCTACGCCTTACGACACACACAAGGCCTCGTATTACATCAACCAGAGCGTCCCTGTGCGTTATTATATGGCAAAGAACGACCTCAGGACTTTCTCTCTGTCCACACCCATCGACGACGTCCTGAGCGTGATGGGGAAGACGCGCTTCGTATACTTCCCGGTCAGGGACGAAAAAGGCCGCTATTACGGGCTTATATCAAGGCGCAACATGATCAACCGCAGAAGAAAGCAGCTCATCCTGGTAGACCACAACGAAAAATCCCAGGTTGTTCCCGGATGGGAGGAGGCTGACATCAGGGAGATCGTTGACCATCACAGGGTCGGCGGCATTCAGACCATAAGCCCGATATTCTTCCGCAACCAGCCGCTCGGAAGCACCTGCACCATAATAACGCAGATGTATAAGGAGCACGGCCTGGAGATACCGAAGGACGTAGCCGGAGCCATGCTCTGCGCCATCCTGTCGGACACGCTGATGTTCCGCTCGCCCACATGCACGGAGATAGATAAAGAATACGCAAAAGAACTTGCTGAGATCGCCGGAGTCGACCTCAAAAAGACCGGCGAGGCGATGTTCGAGGCCGGCGAGGACTTGAGCGGCAAGACCGGCGACGACCTGCTGCACGGGGATTACAAGATATTCACCGCCTACGACAAGCGCTTCGGCGTAAGCCAGTCGATGTTCCTGAGCCCGGCGAGCATAACTAAAGCGATCGGCCTTTCCGCGGACGCTCTTCAGGAGATGCCGAGGGCGGAGGACACCGCGTATTCCTACTATCTGCTGACGGACATAACCAAAGAGAGCAGCCGCGTGCTCTGTGCCGGAAACGGCGCGGAGGATCTTCTGCGAGCGGCGTTCGGGCTCGGAGAGGATGACGAACTTCTGCTCAAGGGAGTCGTCAGCCGCAAAAAGCAGTTCGTGCCCGCGATAATCGAAGAACTCAGGCGTGAATCAGAATGAAGAGATGCGTGATCATCGGCGGGGCGCCGATCGGAAATTATGAAGCCGTCAGGGACTATCTGGACAGCGAAAACGACTATTATATCTACTGCGACTGCGGGCTGAAGCACCGGGAGATGCTCGGGGCCGATCCTGACCTGATAATCGGGGATTTCGATTCCATCGAAAAACCTGAAACTCAGACGGAGATGATAATCCTTCCGCATGTCAAGGACGACACGGACACCATGTTCGCGGCAAAGGAAGGCGTAAGGCGGGGCTTTGCGGATTTCCTGCTGCTCGGGGTCATCGGGGCGCGCTTTGACCACAGCCTGGCGAACATCTCCATGATGCTCTGGCTGCACAGCCGCGGCTGCAGAGCGCTGCTCGTTGACGATTATTCGGAGATGGAGATAGTCGGAAAAGAGCCGGTATATATCCCGGACAGCTTCGGATATTATTCGCTGCTAGCGGTGGACGGGAAGGCTGAAGGCCTCAACGAGGTTGAGGCGTTCTATCCGCTCGAGAACGCTGAGCTGACCCCGGAATTCCCGCTGGGTGTCAGCAATGAGGCTCTTCCGGGAAAGACGGCTAAGGTCTGGGTGGAAAAAGGGCGGCTGCTGCTCATAAAGGACAGGGGAGGCAAGTAAGCAGGAGTAAGATGCTGGGAGGTTCAGAATGCGCAGCATTTCGACCGGATTGATAACAGAGACCGTAAAAAACGCCTTTCTGCGCGCAAATTACGACATAGGGGCAGATATTACAGAATGCCTTGAAAAGTCCCGCAGAGAGGAGATCTCGCCTCTTGGGAGGGATATCCTCGGAGACATCCTGCTCAACGATGAGATCGCCAGGACCGAGAGGATAGCAGCATGTCAGGATACGGGCATGGCGGTAGTGTTCGCTTATATCGGCCAGGACGCGCGCATCGAGGGCGGGGATTTTAACGAGGCAGTAGAAGAGGGCGTCAGACAGGCATATTCCGAGGGATATCTCCGCAAATCTGTCGTCTCCGATCCTCTGTTCGACCGCAGGAATACCGGAGACAACACTCCGGCTGTCATATACACCGAGATAGTCCCCGGGGACCGCATACGCTTTGACGTGACGGCCAAGGGCTTCGGCAGCGAGAATATGAGCGCTGTAAGGATGCTGACCCCGGCCGCGGGCGTCGAAGGCGTTCTCGACTTCATCGAGGAGACCGTAAGCAAGGCGGGACCGAATCCCTGTCCTCCGCTTGTCGTGGGAGTCTGCGTCGGCGGGACCATGGATAAGGCCGCGGTGCTCGCGAAGAAGGCGACCATGAGGCCTGTGGGAACGCATAACAGCGATCCCCGTTACGCGGGGCTCGAGGATGAGGCTCTTAAGCGGATAAATAAGCTCGGCATCGGCCCGGGCGGATTCGGGGGAAGCACCACAGCTCTCGCCGTAAACATAGACTTTTTCCCGACTCACATAGCGGGACTGCCTGTTGCGGTAAACATCTGCTGCCATGTGGCAAGGCACGCTTCCGCGGAGATATAAGACCATGTCAGAAGAAAGAAAAAGACTGCAGATACCCTGCAGCGAAGAAGAATACAGGTCCCTGAGGGCGGGGGACAGGCTGCTGATCTCCGGCACGCTCTATACCGCCCGCGACGCGGCGCACAAAAGGCTATGCGCACTGCTTGACGAAGGCCGGGAACTGCCGTTCGATATAAGAGGGCAGGTAATTTATTATGTCGGACCTGCGCCTACTCCGCCGGGCTACGCCATAGGTTCCGCAGGCCCGACCACAAGCTACCGCATGGACAAGTATGCCCCAAGGCTCCTGGACGCCGGACTTAAAGGGATGATAGGCAAGGGGCTTCGGAACGACGAAGTCAAAGCTTCGATGAAGAAGAACGGGGCGGTATATTTTGCCGCGACAGGAGGGGCAGCGGCGCTCATCGCGAGGAGCATAATTTCTTCCGAAGTGATAGCTTACGAAGACCTCGGAACTGAAGCTGTAAGGAAGCTCGAGGTAAGAGATATGCCGGTAATAGTGGCGGTGGATCCCGATGGAAACGACGCCTACGAGGCCGGGCGCGAAGAATGCAGGGCAGCCCTCGCATCCCTGTAAAACAGGCAATAAATTTAAGTGTTAGAATATGATTGACCTTGTTATTAGGAGATATTCTCTGATATAATATTTTAGATAAAATTGAAACCGGCGCTATCCCATAACAGCGATAAACGGAGGACGTAAAATGGATTTTAATTTAAGCAGAGAGCACGAGTTCATCCGCAAGATGATGAAGGACTTTACGGAGAACGAAGTGAAGCCCATCGCAGCCGAAACGGATAAGACCTGTCAGTATCCCGAAGAAAACATCAACAAGCTCTTTGACATCGGCGTCATGGGCATGTGCGTCCCCAAGGAATACGGCGGAGCGGGAGCTGATCCTCTCGCCGCGGCTATCGCTGTTGAAGAGCTCTCCAAGCAGTG
>JAFYFK010000135.1 GCA_017543805.1 Bacillota bacterium
AAGGATCCGTCCGGCTATGTATTTGAAGGCACTGAAGATGAGCGTCTGGAGGGCGTCACCGCGACGGTCTACTACACGAACACGGTAGACGAACAGGGCAACCCGGTCGACTTCGTAAAATGGGACGACCCGAACACCGACGAATCCGCTCGCCAGTACAACCCGCAGACCACCAACGAAGAGGGCCGCTATTCCTGGATGGTCCCCGACGGCTGGTGGAAGGTAGTCTACGAAAAGGACGGCTACAAGACCGCGGAATCCAAGCCTATGGAAGTTCCGCCGGTACACCTGTCCGTCAACATCGGACTGCTCTCCGAGGAGGCCCCGCAGGCTTCGGTAAGCGCGGCGGGCGGCAAGGTGACGGTCACATTCACAAAGTACATGCAGATGGAATCCTTCTTCCCGCAGGTGACAGTAAGCGATTCACTCGGCGACGTACTGTACAACGACAATTCCACGGCAGTAGACTATACAAAAGATACCTTCGATGTTTCTAAGACGCTGCTGCGCTTCGTAGACATTGAGGACGGCAACGGCAGCGCCTTGGCCGGCACGGTGACATTCGTCGACAAGACGGCAAACACCGGATACAAGGACGGCACCTACCAGAAGGACGAGATCGCTTCCGACTGGTTCGTGAAGACCCTCGTGTTTACGCCGAAGGACGATACCGTCAATGTCGAGCAGCTGAAGGTACGTTACGGAAACGGAATAGTCAGCTACGCCGGCGTGGCGCTGGATACTTTTGCCGAGCCCGAACTCATCACCGTATTCTTCGACGCCAACGGCGGCGATCTCAGCGTGCTGAGCGCGGACGCGGACGAAGAAGGCCACCTTGCAAGGCTCTACACGCCGACCCGCGAAGGCTTTAAGTTCCTCGGGTGGTTTACCGATCCGGAAGGCGGCGAGCAGGTCACCCTTTCGACCGTCTTCACCGAAAACACAACAATCTACGCTCACTGGAAGCAGCTGCCTCCTGAAGAGGAAAGCGGCACCTGGGGCGGATCGGATCAGCTCAGCTACCGTTACACCCGGAAGGAATACAAGGTAGAGATCGGCGGAGAGGAAATAAGCGAATCCGCGCCTGTCTTCGTCGTGACATTCGAGAGCAACGGACGTTTCCAGGGGCTTAAGATGATCACGGACGACGGAGAAACGGCGAACATACCGGACGGCGCGTCTATCATCAGCCTGTTCTGGCTCGATGACGAATTCGCGCCGAAATGCGACAAGGTCACCATCGAAACGGAACCGGAGGAAGACGAGTAACAGGCAAATAAAACGCAGGCCTTCCCTGCAAAAGAAAAAGCCCGGAGCGTACAGCTCCGGGCTTTGTTTTATATTTTACAGTTTTTTCGCCATCAGCGCCTTCATCGAATTCTCCAGCCCGTCGACGGTCAGTTCAAACATCTTGAATTCCTGCGCAAGACGGAAATGAGTCTGGGTCCAGTAGTCGCTGTACTCCGGCGTCTTTTCCGGGTTGAGCCAGACTATGTACGGGAAATGAGCCTTAAGGCGCTGCAAATAATACATGCCGGATTCCTGCTCGTTGCGGGAGAACCAGTCGTAGCGCTTCTGCAGCAGCTCGTAGGGAGACATGGCCGCGTCGCCAACGATGATCACCTTGTACGAAGGATCGTAATTCTTTATGATCCAGTCCACAGGCACACGGTCCTCGGTGTACATGCGGGGGTCGCTGTAGACATTTTCGTAAACGCAGTTGTGGAAGTAGTAGGTGTGCAGCTCCTTGAAGTTGTTGGACTTTGTCGCGGCCTGGAACAGCATGCTGCAGAGCTTGGAATAATAGTCCATGGAGCCGCCGCTGTCCATAAGGAGAAGGACCTTGATTGCGTTCCTGCGGGGATTTGTGTAGCGCAGCTTAAGGCTTCCCGCGTTGTCCCCGGTATCCCTTATGGTACCGTCGACGTCAAGGACTTTTTCCGGGTCGTCCATGTTGGCGGAGAGCTGGCGGAGCCTCCTGAACGCCATCTGGAACTGCCTTGTGTCCAGCTTGTTGTCCTTGCGGAAGTCGCGGAAACGCCTTTCACCGGCAACGATGGCAGCGCTGCGGAACTGGCCTTCGCCTCCGATGCGTATGCCGCCGGGATGCCAGCCGCTGTTGCCCCAGGCCGTATATCCCTGAGTCCCGACCCACTTGTTTCCGCCGTTGTGCTGTTCCTTCTGCTCTTTAAGGCGCTGTTCAAGAAGGTCCATGATGTCCTTCATGGATTCCTCGGAAAAGCCGCGCGCCGCAAGTTCATCCATAGTGCGCTTAAGGTCGTCCGCCGGATGGTTAAGCCAGTCGAGGAACTCCTCCGGCAGCTCGCCCCTATACGGGACGTCCTTAAAGAACTCGAGAAAGACCTGGTCGAACTTGTCGTAGTCGGTCTCGCTCTTGATGAGCACGACGCGGCAAAGCCCATAGAAACCGTTGAGCGAGGACCTGTGCAGCCCCTTCTCCATGGCCTCCATGAGTGTCATCCACTCGTTGAGCGATATGTCGAGCCCGCGCTCTCTTAAAAGGTAAAAGAAGCGCGCGAACATTATCTTCTGGCCTTTGCCTTTTCGAGAGTCAGTATGTCTTTGTCTTTTTTAAGAAGGACGCCCGCGAAGGGGATCTTCTCTTCGACATCGCGGGGATCGGCTCCGCCGGCGATGAGCGCGCGAAGCCAGTCTACCAGTTCTGAAGTACTTGGCTTCTTTTCGATGTCCCTGAGGCCGCGGATCCAGTAGAACGCCGCGACAGCCTGGTCAAGCAGCCTGCGGTCGAGATCCCCGAGGTGGACCTTTACGATCTCGCGCATCTGATCCTCGTCCGGGAATTCAATGTAGTGGAAAACGCAGCGGCGAAGGAACGCGTCCGGCAGTTCCTTTTCCGCGTTGGAGGTTATGATCACTATCGGTCTCTGCTTTGCGGTGACGGTCTCCTTGGTCTCGGGGATGTAGAATTCCATGCGGTCGAGCTCCCAGAGGAGATCGTTGGGGAATTCGAGGTCGGCCTTGTCGATCTCGTCGATCAGCAGCACCACCTGCTCGTCCGAACTGAAAGCCTCGCCGAGCTTGCCGAGCTTTATGTATTTTGCGATGTCATCAACGCCGGCGGTTCCGAACTGGGAATCGTAAAGCCTCTGGACGACGTCATAAACGTACAGGCCGTCCTGCGCCTTGGTCGTAGACTTGATGTTCCAGATTATCAGCTTCTTGCCGAGCGAATCAGCCACGGCCTGCGCCAGCATGGTCTTGCCGGTGCCGGGCTCTCCTTTTACGAGCAGCGGCTTTTCCAGCGTTACGGCGATGTTTACCGCGCTCATCAGCTCTTCAGACGCTACATATTCTTTGTTTCCCTTAAATGTGTTGTTCATTTTCTATCCTTTCGCTGCCGTAAGTAAGATCCGTCCGGCGAAATCGTTTGCATACAAAGTATTCGATGAATCATTATAAAATAACGGCTTTGCGGCGTCAATGCTTCAGCAGACGATATTAACAAATTGCAGACCCGAAACTTCATTTGACATTATACCGATGTAGCGGTATAGTTAAGAAAAGCACTATACCGACATATCGGTATATCCCGTGCAAAAACAGAAAATCACTGAATTTTCAAGGAGAACGCCTTGCTGAAGGATTATCTCAAACAGAAAAATATAAGCATGTACAGTGTCGCGGAAAAGAGCGGAGTGCCTTACAGCACGCTGAACGACCTCGCCAACGGAAGGGTCGATGTCGACAACTGCAAGGTCAGCCTGCTTCGCCTGATCGCCGCAACGCTGGAAATGAGCATGGACGAACTGTACGGGCTTTGCAGGGAAAACCGCAGATACATCCTCGACCGCTATGGCATAGTCGTAAACGTTATCGTCAAAGACAAAGATTACTACGCGGAATTCGATTATCAGGGGGAGCACGTTTGCACAAGAATCTGTCCGGTGAATGACGATACTACACGATTTATCAAAGATTTAGCAGAATGGAGCGTGGATGATCATGTCAACGACAAAGAATGGGAGCGAATCAACGAGATATTTTTTAATGAGAAAAGACGATGCGCTGCTGATACTGGAGATGAACAGTAACGGAGGTATTGAAAAGTATTCACGGGAGAACCTCGATGATCCGCTGCTTCCGCTGCAATACAAGGCAAATAAAAATGACTTCCTGAAGAAATGGTGGGATGAGCGCTCAATTCCGATCGGTCAGGGGCGCGTCGACCAGATGCTTATAGAAAAAGGACTGCTCGGCCCCGGGGATTATCTGATGAAAAATCTGGGTTTGAGCCTAACAGATTATTATTGGATAAAGCCGATCGAATCAAAGCTGCACTGGGCAGATGTAAACCTGTATGAAAATGATTTTAAAGAAAACATTCTTATAGCTATAGACAGCAGCTTTAAAACGTTCAGCCCCAACAGCTCTCTGCAGGGGCAGCTTGAGAAAAGCTGGCAGATACGCAACGGTAAGCGTTATCTTATCAAAGGAAACCGTGATGAGCTTTCGTGTGAAAGCATGAACGAGGTCTTCGCAGCTCTTTTACACAAGAAGCAGGGATATGACAATTATATTCCCTACTCGCTCATCAAAATCAGGGGACGCCGTTATGATTACGGTTGCAAGAGCCCGCTGTTTACATCACAGGACAAAGAGCTCGTTTCAGCCTGGGCAGTCCTCACATCAAAGAAAAAGCCCGGCCACCTGAACGACTACGAGCATTTTATAGAGGTCTGCGGGGAGCACGGCATCGATACAATTCAACTGCGAAAAGACCTGGAATATCAGATAATGACGGACTACATACTCTCCAACCGCGACCGCCATATGAACAATATCTCGGTCCTGCGCGACGCAAAAACTCTGAAATTCATCCGTATGGCTCCTATATACGATACCGGCAAAAGCATGTTCGTGCGCCGCACGCTGCCCATGCGCTACGCCGATATGGTAAATCAGGAGGTAAACAGCTTCTGCAAA
>JAFYFK010000015.1 GCA_017543805.1 Bacillota bacterium
GGGTCCAGAAAGACCGCGTTCGCGGGCTGCCTTTTTATGGGCTTGGGGGCGTGCTTCTACGGGCTCGCCGGCTCGTATCCGGTGCTGCTGGCAGCCAGAGCCCTTGTGGGCTTCGGCGCAAGCGGAATGTTCCTGTCAATACTGAAATACGAGACGGTCTGGTTTGACGAGACCCGTTTCGGCACGATCACCGGCGTCACGAGCCTGCTGTCTAACCTCGCAGGCTGTCTGGCGCAGGCGCCTCTCGCGCTGCTCATAGCGTGGCTTTCCTGGAAGATGACTTTCCTTTCAGTAGGCGCTCTTACAGTCGTCACGGGCGTTTTGGTGCTTCTGGTCGCTGTAGACAGGCCTTCTGACAAAGGACTGCCTCAGGTCGGCGGGTCCGCCCCGCAGGACAAAGAAAGAGTCAGCATCCCCGAGGGGATGAAGGGAGTGCTCTCCAGCCGCTATATTTACCCGGTGCTGCTGGTCAATTTCTGCGCAAACGGCATCTTTGTGACCATGATGAACTGGTCGATACCGTACCTGTCAGATGTGTTCGGAATGAGCCCGGCAGACGCGGGGAAGATAACCCTGTTTATCCCGGTCTGCGCGGCTCTTACCGGCCTTTTGTGCGGCAGGATATCCGACAGGATCACAAACAGAAAAATGATCAACATTCTTCTGGCGTTCGTTTTGCTGGTCCTTTTCGCTCTGCTGCGTCTGCTCGGAGACAGCCTTGTCTCGCTGCCGCTCTCCGTTTTGGTGGTGATCCTAAGCGGCCTGGGCATGGTGCATGTCATAAATTACGGGCTTGTAAAGGATGTCTGCAATATCAAATACTCCGGTATGGCGACGTCTGTGCTGAATGTGGCGACCTTCCTCGGAAGCTCGATAATCCCGGTCATCTTCGGAGCGATAATCGAAAAAAACGGTACCGGCGCGGCGTCGTACGGGATCGGTTTCGGAATGCTCGCGGCTTTCGCAGCTCTGGAATTTGCGGCTTCCTTCCTTATCCTCGAGACCAATTGCAGGAATCATTATCAGGAAATAAAGGAAGGGCAGTACAGGAAATCGATACTGTCGATTAAGTAACTATATTTTATCAATTTCTTTAGATATTGCTTTTTTGCTTGTTAGTCGTTTGGCTTCAATAGAAAAACTGCTCTATTATCTAAATAATAAGAGCAGTTTTAGGAATGGTTTAATAACAAGCTTTTTTATATCATCCTTGAAGTGGTCAGTTATTTTCCAGCATTTCCAGCAATCTTTTTGGCGTTATTGCCGGAACTCTGCAGCCTGAGAAATCCTTTTGGTTGCGTGTAATTATATAGTCCGCTTTTATGCGTTTTGCGGTTGCTTCCTGTATTGCATCCTCATAATCCCTGGCTTGCATTTTAGATGCTGCGATCATGTCAGAGGCTTTAAGGTCGTCAACAGTAAATATCCTGTTAAGCAAAAGGATCACTTTTTCGGTCAGTTCAGGCGTCAGCTCTTTCCTCAGGACATAAATAAGGTTTGCGATCGACAGGGTTGACAGATGACCTTCGACTCGTTTTATTTCACACAATTCAAAGATTCTTTTTGAATGATCAAAGTGTTCGCTGCGTTTTTCCAGAACATCAATGATTATATTTGTGTCAATCAGTAAGACCATATTTCTCCCTTAATGCTTTTTCTCGCTCTTCATCAAGGTTTACTTCTCCGCTTAGGATCCCTGCAAGTGAATCGGATAGAAATTCGACCCGCGTTTTTTCTGAAATCAGTCTTGCCACATTTTTCCCGTTTTTTAATATCATTATTTCCTCACCATTCTGCACTTCTTTTAAGTACTTCCCGAAATTATTCTGTAATTCAGTAGCGGATACCAGTTTCATTTTTCATCCTCCATATTGGCTAAAATTATTCTATTGAATATTAGCTAATATGTCAACAGCGGGAGAGGATGTGACTGTATAAATGAATTATACCATAAAATGGAATATGTGCAACATATAGCCAACGATTTAGGCTGCAGTATAAAAACGTAATAACAACGGGATGGGTCCGTATACTGTGCATAAAATTGTGCATTATACGGACTTTTGCGTACACATGTATGCATATCGCGGACTTTAAGGCTTGCGCTGCGAAGATATTTTTGCAAAACAGCAAATCGTCCGAAATAATTTCAAGTTGGAATTATTTGACTAAAATATTCTTTGGTATTAAAATCTGAATATTATTATATCGGAGTTTTATTCATGAGGAGCAAGGAAGAACTTAAAAAACTGGCCTGCAACGCCATCGATGCCCGCAGGGAAGAGATAATTGCGTTCGGCAATTCCGTGGCCGCGGAACCGGAACTCGGTTTCAAAGAGTACAAGACCTCGGAAAAGTTTGCGCAGCTGCTGAAGAGTCTCGGAAGGGATCCCCGCAGAAACGTCGCGATAACCGGCGTCATCGACGAATATAAAGGCGCGTCGTCAGACATCAGGGTAGCCGTTATGGGCGAGCTTGACGCCATACTTGTGGCGGACCACCCCGACGCGGACAGGATCACCCACGCGGTGCACGCCTGCGGTCACAACGCCCAGCTGGCTTCGGTCGTCGGCATCGCCTACGCGCTTCACGATACTGATATACTGAAAGATCTCGCGGGAGACATAGTGCTTATGGGAGTCCCCGCCGAGGAGTACGTGGAGATAACCTACCGCAAGCAGCTCCGCGACGAGGGCAAGCTGTGGTTCCTCAGCGGAAAGCAGGAGTTTATCCGCCTCGGGGAGTTCGACGATATCGATATTACCGTTATGCAGCACAGCTCTACGGCAGTGCCGGGCTTTAAGGCCGGGGCTACCTCCGTCTGCACCGGTTTTGCCGGAAAACTGATAAATTACAAGGGCAAGGCCGCTCACGCCGGCGCGGCTCCGTTTGAGGGCATCAACGCTCTCAACGCCGCGATGCTGGGGCTTATGGCCGTCCATGTGCAGCGCGAGACCTTCCGCGACGAGGACCATATCAGAGTCCATCCCATCATCACAAAGGGCGGCGACATAGTAAATGTTGTCCCCGCCGATGTCCATCTTGAGACCTACGTCCGCGGGTCAAACACCAAGGCTATACTCGAAGCTTCCGAAAAGGTCAACAGGGCTTTCAGATCCGGCGGAGACGCCGTAGGCGCGGAGACCGAAATAATAGAGCTTCCCGGATATATGCCCGTGGTCCAGTGCGATAAGCTGAACGAGCTCATGTATGACAATCTTAAGACTCTTGTCGGAGACGATGTCCTGATGGTCTGCCCGGGATTCGGCGGCGGATCCACCGACCAGGGAGATGTCTCGCAGCTGATCCCGTCCATCCAGTCCTATTTTGCCGGCGTCAGCGGCGGACTGCACGCAAAGAACTTCTGCATGGTCGACAAAGAGCTTACAATGGTTACTTCGGCAAAGGCTATGCTCTGCCTGGTGATCGACCTTCTCTATGACGGCGCTGCCGCGGGGAAGGATGTTAAAAACGGTTTCAAGCCTGTTCTCACCAAGGAGGAATATCTCCGCAGCTGGGGCAAGCTGGAATAAATATTTATAAGTAATTATTGCTTAATTCTTAGAAAGGCAGGATGTCATGAAGGATTTTAAAGAAAACTTTAATCTGAAAGACTGGAAAGTCCACGTTCTGTGCTTTGTGATCATGGTCGTCGCCGAACTCATCGGTACCATGAAGATCCAGATCAACGGAGCCCGGGGCGGTGGACTGTCATTCTCGCTCCTTCCGATGCTGTTTGCTATTATCATCGGAATCATTCTCGGCGGCATGAAGAAGATCAGCAAGGAAACCATGATCACAGCGTCTCCTTACATCAGCATTGCCGTTATGTTCCTGGTCGTAAAGCTGAGCTGCTCCATCGGACCCTCCTGGAGCACCATCGTAGCGGCAGGCCCGGCTCTTATTCTTCAGGAGTTCGGTAACCTCGGAACTATTATTCTCTCTATGCCTCTTGCGGTACTTGTATTCAGAATGGGCCGCGCTTCCATCGGCGCAGCGTTCTCTATCTCCCGCGAACCGTCGATCGCTATCGTCGCTGAGCAGTATGGCCTCGACGGCCCCGAAGGCAGCGGCGTTATGGGTGCTTATGTTACCGGTACTGTTCTCGGTACCGTATTCTACGGTATACTCGCATCCGTCTTTGCGGGACTTACGATCTTCCATCCGTATGCACTCGCAATGGCAGCCGGCATGGGCTCCGCTTCCATGATGACCGCATCTCTTGCTCCGCTGGTCGAGAGGTTCCCGGAAATGGCAGAAGAGATCCAGGCATTCGCCAGCACTTCAAATACGCTGACCAACGCAGACGGCCTTTATATGAGCCTTCTGATAGGCCTGCCGTTCACTGAATGGCTGTATAAGAAGCTGAGCAAGAATCATCCGCAGAAAGACGTAATGCTGAGCGCGGCTGAACTTGACGAAGCAAAGAAGATCGCAGAAACAGAGGAGGATATGTAGCCATGGCAGACAAAAAACAGACAGAAAGCCTGGGCAAGCTCTGGGCGCAAAGGATAAAGGTCCTCCTTATTTCCGGCATACTCGCTTCGATCGCGAATATGATCTACGACTGGAGAATGGGCGCTGAACACGTCCACATGCCCTGGGAGGTATGCGGAGCGCTGCTTTACATGTTCGTCATTATCGTAGTAAGCTATATCGTTCACGACCTTCTTGCAAAGGTGCTGCCGTTCCAGGTCCCCGCGGTGCTCTATGTGGCCACCTTTACCGCCATCCTGAGCTTCCCGGCTCTCGGCTGGCCTGCAGCTGTAATGAAGGCTGAATTCGCAAAGATCGGACTTCTTCCGCTCTGCACGCCGATCCTGGCCTACGCAGGTATCTCTTCCGGTAAGGATCTCGACACCTTCAAAAAGCAGGGCGTTGCGATCGTATGCACTGCTATCCTGGCATTTGTCGGTACCTACATCGGTTCCGCCATCATCGCCCAGATCATACTCAGCGCGACCAACGTTATCTAATTTTTAAAATCACACAAACAAAAAGCCTTCGCTGTCCTCGAGCAGCGAAGGTTTTTTAATGCTTTTTTCCTGCGAATAATGGGTATTGTCTCCTCGGGTCGCTCTCGCTCCACAGGGGACCCTCCCAGCGGTTCTAAGTTCCGTCTTCGCCTTTGGCTCGCCGATCACTAAGAACCGGGTTCCCTGAGGACCCTCGGTAGACAATACTCATTATTCGCTCAAATTGCTATTCAAAAATATCGTTTATATCCAGGATCTGATTTTCGGCTTCTGCTACCACGATCGCCGTGTCGCCGGCCTTCAGCACGTCGCGGCCGCCGGGGACCATTACCTTGCCGTCTCTTGTGATGCTGGCGATCAGCACGCCCGGCCTGCGCTTTATATCCATCAGCGGCTTTTCCAGCTGGCTGCACTTGTCAGTTATCTTGAATTCCATCGCGGCTATCCTGTCGCCGGCTATGTAGCGGAGGGACTCGATGGGGATGCCTTCGGAGTTCTGTATTGCCCGCACGTAACGCACGATGATGTCCGCGCAGAGTTTCTGCGGGTTGACCAGCTTTATGGTCGGGTCGTTTTCGAAAAGTTTTCCGAAGTTTGTATGGCCGACCTTCGTGATGACCGTCGGGACGCCTATGCGGCTCGCGTACATGGAAAGTATGAGGCTTTCCTCGTCGCGGTCCGTAAGCATCACCGCTCCGTCCATCTTTGAGAGATGCTCCGCGGAGAGGACGCTCTCGGACGTGCCGTCGTCGCAGACGATCACGGCTCCCGGGAACTTTTCCGCCAGTTCCTCGGCGCGCTTTGGGTCGTACTCTATTATTTTGACATTTACGTTGGCGTTGAGCAGGGCATCTGTCAGATATTCCGCTATGCTGCCTCCGCCTATCATCATTACATCCTGGCAGCGCTTTGTGTTTTCGCCTATCTTGTGCAGTATCTGCGCGATCTTTCTGACCGGCGCGCAGATAAATATCCTGTCGTTTTCCTGAATGACAAAATGTCCGTTAGGAATGATGACTTCGTCTCCGCGCTTTACCGCGCAGATAAGGAAGCTGCTTCCGAACTTCTTTGGGATGTCCATAAGGGCCATGCCTTCGATAAAGCTTCCCTTTTTGCAGGCGATCTCGACTATGTCGACGCCGGCCTGGTCAAAGCTGTCGCGGTGCAGGACGGACGGGATCTCCAGCAGGCTGAACATCTCCCTTGCGGCGGAAAGCTCCGGGTTTATGGTCATGGAAAGACCGAAGTCTTCCTTAAAATAATAGATCTGGTTTGCGTACTGCGGTGAGCGTATACGGGCGATGGTGTTTTTGCAGCCCAGCTTCTTTGCGAAGGTGCAGCACAGGGCGTTGAGCTCGTCTTCAGCCGTGCAGGCTATCACCAGGTCCGCGTCCCGGACCCCTGCCTCCCTGAGGATGTTCGGCTCGGCGCCGTTTCCGCAGAGGGTCATTACGTCCAGATTGTCTGAGATCTGGTCGATTATGTTCTTTTTGCTGTCTATGACGACTATGTCGTGCCCCTCGTTGACCATCTGGTTAACTATGGACGAGCCGACCTTGCCGCCCCCTATGAGGATTATCTTCATCTTGAGCCTCCGCTATTTTTCTGTCCAGGTCCTTACGGACAGCGTCAGGAGTATCGGGTAGACTTCCAGCCTTCCTATGAGCATCGCGACCGCGAGGATTATCTTCGTGACGGGATGGAACAGGAAGTAGCTCCTCGTCGGCCCCACCAGGGCGAATCCCGGACCGACGTTGTTGAGGCAGGCCGCGGCTGCGCTGAAGCAGGTGACCGCGTCGGCCCGCTCTATTATCGTAACAAGGAAGACTGTAACGATATATATAGTTATATATATTGCGAAGAAAACGCTTACGCTGCGTACCGTTCCGGCCTCGATGGGCTTTCCCTCAAGGCGGAGAGACTGCGCTCTGCGCGGGCGGAGCAGCCTGTTAAGCTCTGTTCTTATCGTCTTGTAAAGGATTATGATCCTTGAGGTCTTGAGGCCGCCGGCGGTGGAACCCGCGCAGCCTCCGAGGAACATGACCGTAAAGAGCACCAGTTTCGAAAGCACCGGCCAGCTGTCAAAGTCAGCCGTGGTGAATCCTGTGGTCGATATGATCGAGGCCACCTGGAAGGATCCCAGCCTGAGCGAATCTCTCAGCGAACCGTAAAGCGGGCGTATATCCAGAGTTACTATGGCTACGGCGCAGAATACTATGCCGAGAAATACGTGCAGCTCCTGGCTCTGCAGCGCAGACTTTACGTCTCCGCGCACGGCGTAGAAATACAGGTTGAAGTTTACCGCGAAGAGGACCATGAATACTGTTATTATCCATTGCGACCCGAAGCCGTAGCCTGCAAGGCTGTCGTTCATCATGCCGAAGCCGCCTGTGCCCGCGGTGCCGAGAGAATGGAATACCGCGTCGAAGAGCGGCATGCCGCTTATCATCAGAAGAACGGCTTCCGCGGCAGTCATGCCTGCGTAGATCACGTAAAGTGCGCGGGCTGTGTCCCTTGCCCTCGGAACGAGCTTGCCTATGACCGGCCCGGGCATCTCAGCCTTTAATATCTGCATGGAATGGTTGGAGGTCTTTGCTCCGAACATCAGGACGAAGACCAGTATGCCCATGCCCCCGATCCAATGGGTCATAGCGCGCCATAAAAGGGCCGCGTGGCTGAGTTTTTCGACATCGTTGATGATCGATGCCCCCGTTGTCGTAAAACCGCTCACAGTCTCGAAAAACGCGTCTACGTACGAGGGTATGTCTCCGCTTATGACAAAGGGCAGCGCGCCTATGAGGGACATAAGTATCCATGCGAGCGAAACGACGGCAAATCCTTCGCGCTCGAACATGGCGCCGCTCTGCGGTTTCGGAATGTATTTAAGGAGCATCCCGACGACAAGCGCAATAGCAGCTGCAGCGGTAAAACCGAGCGCTTCGCGCTCCCCGTAGATGAGGGAGACGAAGGCCGGTATGAGCAGAGCTATTGCCTCGACAGTAAGGGCCTGTCCTGTAATTGTCAAAACAATTTTTCGATTCATAACA
>JAFYFK010000136.1 GCA_017543805.1 Bacillota bacterium
AGAAGACAGTATTTACGTACTTCAAGGACTCTCTTGCGAAGTTCGACGTAACTCCCTCCCAGTACGCTCTGATGAGCCTGCTCTGGAACGGGAATGAGCTTTCGCCGTCGCACATTGCGCAGGAGCTGGATCTTGACGCTTCAAGCATTACGGGCCTCCTCAACCGCATGGAGAGCAAGGAGCTTATCCAGCGCGTCTACAGCGATGAAGACCGCAGAGGGGTCACGATAAAGATCACAGAAAAGGGCATGGGTCTTAAAAAGGGCATTACGGCGACCATCGAGGAATGCAACAAAAAAGTCCTCAAGGGGATCTCCGCCGAAGACGACGCGGCGCTTCGCCGAAGCCTGTCGGTGCTCCACCAAAACGCCGCGGAGCTGTGCAAATAAAAGAATATGACTTCTCAAAGGCGTCCCGTTGCGGACGTCTTGATTTTTTTACGAAAAGTAGTATAACTGAAACATCTGCATCTTAAACAGGACCGGGACTGTCCGTTTACAAAAAAAGGCCTCATGAATAACCTTATCGTAACATTTAACATAATAGCGCCGTTTATGCTCTACATGCTTCTGGGGCTGCTGTTCCGAAGGCTCGGACTGCTGAAGGAAGATCTTGTAGGCGGCATCAACAGGCTGGTCTCGACGGTCTTTCTTCCGGTATTCAACTTTCAGAATTTCCTTAAAGCCGACCTTTCAGGGCTTTCCCACGGCGGCTTTATCTTCTATATAATCGCGTGGAACCTCATTATGCTTACCGCGATGATCATCCTGACGCGCGTTCTTAAGTATAATCCTGCGCGGGCCGGCACCATGATCCTCATCTGCTATATAAACAATTCCATGGTATTCGGCATAGCCGTGGCAAGCCAGATGTATCCGCCGGGCGAGTTTACCGAGGTCATACTCGCGGCCGCGGTGCTGCTGCCCTTCTACAACGCCCTTACAGTGCCCATCATGCAGTATTACGGGGAAAAGCAGAAGATGCTCGACGCCGGGAACGGCGACGGCTCCGCGAAGCTGAAGGTGGACGGAAAACAGCTGCTCAAAACGATCATAACGAATCCCCTGGTCATAGCGGTCATCCTCGGCCTTACGGCGATGACGCTGCGCCTGGACCTTCCGGACTTCGCGGACAGCTTCCTCACCGGCATATCCGGCCTCGTGACCCCGCTGATATTCATCTGCCTCGGAGCGTCCTTCAGCATAGAAAACGTGCGGGAGGACCGCCGCGACCTTATCCTGGGCCTGCTGATCAAGCTGGTCATAGCGCCTATGATAGCGCTCATCCTGCCGCTCAAATGGGGCTACCGCGACCAGGTGCTGCTGGCCTGCCTCGTCTGCTTTGCCGCGCCGACAGGCGTCACTTCGGTGCCGCTTTCAAGGGCTCTGGGCTGCGACGCAAGGCTTGCCGAGGAGAATCTGGCGCTCTCGTCCGCCTGCTCCATATTCACCATGTTCTTATGGATCTTTATGTTTAAGCAGATGGGCCTGCTTTAATAAAGGTTTTATTGTATAATAAACATATAATTTAAAATTAATTACGTGTTTTATGCAGGAGGAATTATTATGAAAGTTACAGTATACGGATCACATCAGTGCCCCGGCACCATGTCCGCCCTTGTAAAGCTCTTTGACGCGGACATCACCTCGGATTTCCGCGACGTGCTCGGAAGCCACGCAGCGCTCAAGGAATTCCTCAAGCTGCGCGAAGACCCGATGTTTGACGAAAAGAAGGCCGCCGACAAGCTGGGCTTCCCCTGCTTTGTTCTGGAAGACGGCACCAAGACCTTCAGCCTTCAGGAAGTAATTGATAAATGTAAATAGGGCGGGCAAAAGTATCAATATTGGTGTGATTCTTTGCTCAGCATCGTTTGTCACACTATCTTGCGCCCTTCGCCAAAGAAAAGGTTTTTTAGAACTAGTGTGACATTTTTTAATGAATGCTTTGTCACACTATTTTTATCGCATTTTATCGCTTTTTCTTTACATTACGACCTCATTAATAGTGTGATTTTTCCTTGCTGACTGAAAATCACACTGTTTCTGTAGTGTCAATCAGCCAAAATTGTGAAATAATATATGTGACTTTTTAAATAAGATAAGCTATCACACTAATCATCAACGCACAGACAGGAAAAAGAATCATGGAATATGAAGAAGCCCGGAAACAGGTAATAGAAGCCTGTCTCGGCATGCAGAAAAAGGGCCTGATCCGCGGAACGTCCGGCAATGTGTCGGTCAGGATCAGAAAATACGAGGACGCGGAGCCCGACCCCAGATGGGCGGAAGAAGACCTTCTGGCAATGTCCCCGACCAGCATACCCTACGAATATCTGACTCCGGAAATGATCCCGATAGTCGACATGCAGGGCCGGACAGTCCATGAAGGCACGGATACTGCGGCAGACGAAAAAGGACGCGAGCCTTTTAGCTGCAGGCCGAGCTCAGAGCTTCCGCTGCACCTTGCCGTAATGCGCGCAAGGGCGGATGCGGGAGCCGTGGTGCATACGCATTCGAAGTTCGCTACGATAATGGGGATCCTTGGGCAAAAGGTACCGGTCAATACCATTCCCATGGTTTATTACGTAAAAAGGCCCGTGCCTGTAGTCCCGTTCGAGATCCCGGGGTCGGAGGAGCTTGGAGCCGCGGTAACAAGGGCTCTTAACGGTTCGTCTCTGGACGAAAAGTTTACGGCAGCGCCCAGAAAGGCTGTTATCCTTGAGCATCACGGGCTGGTCACTCTGGGAAAAGATATCGATGACGCGTTGACCGTTGCGGAATATGTCGAAGAAGCTGCGGAGATCGCGTACTACGTATCGCTGGCCGACAGCGCCGACTACGGCAGGCACGGGCTGCTTTCCCTGACCGGAAGCGTTTCGGGAAGCATTCCGGACGCCAAGGTCAAAAAGATGCTGGAGATAGCCGATTCCGGCAGAGCGCTGTAACACCGGATATTACCGATCGCAAAAACATAAAAACTGCCGCAATCGCTGTGACCGCGGCAGTTTTGTTATTTTCGGAACAGTTTTAGAACAGCTTCTTAAAGAGGCCTTTCGCGGCCTCCTTGGCCGCGTCAGCAGCGTCCTTAGCGCCTTC
>JAFYFK010000016.1 GCA_017543805.1 Bacillota bacterium
ACCACGACCTGCTCAGGCCGGAATACGGCGCGGAGCGCGCAAAGCTGATCGGCAGGAACGCGCAGGTCTACATGCACGGAACGCCTCCGTCGGGCGGCACGGTATATCTGTGCACGGCGGACGGCGAAGGCAATATGGTCTCCTATATTCAGAGCAATTTCTGGGCGTTCGGATCCGGCATAGTCGTCGAGGATTACGGCGTAAGCCTTCAGAGCCGCGGTGCGACGTTCTCGCTCGATCCTGAAGACGCGAACTATCTTGAACCGGGCAAAAAATCTTATCATACGATCATTCCGGGTTTTCTGACAAAGGACGGAAAAGCCGTCGGGCCGTTCGGCGTAATGGGCGCCTACATGCAGCCTCAGGGTCACGTGCAGGTCATAATGAACATGCTCGACTTTGGCCTCAACCCCCAGATGGCGCTCGACGCGCCGCGCTGGCAGTGGCTGCAGGGAAAGAAGGTCGCGCTGGAAGCTTCCTTCGACACCGAGATCGCCAGGCAGCTTGCGGCGCGCGGCCACGAGATAGAGATATTCCTTCAGCCCGACACCTTCGGCCGCGGACAGATCATACTCCGCCTGGACAACGGAGTCCTTGTCGGCGGCACGGAAAGCCGCACCGATTCCAACATCGCCTGCTGGTAAAACAGATAAATACAGATAATAAAACAGAGCCTCCCAGACGGCTCTGTTTTATTGTGATGCTATTCTATTAAGTAAGGAAAAAAATCGTGATAGTCGTTTCAACTGATTAGACATAAGCTTCGCGGCACTTCTTGTAGTCGTCCCTGTAAGCTTCGGTCATGCGGAGCCATACTGTCTTGCTCTGTCTGTTGTTCCTGTTCTGTCTGTTAGTCATTTTGGTTCCTCCTTTTTTATCCGGGCGTCAGGGCTGCATCCCTGTTGTCCGGCGGTGTCCTTTGTTTTTGTAACTATATTGTAGAACCCTGTTGTAAATTATGCAAATTCATTGTAATCTTGTTTTAGATGACAAAATATCATTTATGAAGGAGTGTCACAATGTCGCTTTACGCTTATGAGATCTTCGACGCAGTGGTGAAGGAAAAGAGCTTTTTAAAGGCATCCGAGCGCCTGCATCTGTCGCCGTCCGCTGTAAGCCATTCTGTCGCGAGGCTCGAGGAGCGCTTTCAGGCAAAGCTCTTCAACCGTAACAGGAGCCAGATAGAGCTTACCGCGGCGGGTGAGCGCCTTCTGCCCTATATCCGGACCATTCTGCGGGACGAAAGCCTTCTTAACCAGGAGGCGGATTATCTTCACGGAGAGGTGCTCGGCACGGTCCGCCTTGGGACTCTCGGAAGCATCTGCCGGGCGTGGCTGCCGGATATGATAAACCGGTTCAACGCTGATTACCCCGGCATCAAACTGGTTATCTCGCAAGGCTCGATGGATCTTGTGCTCAACTGGGTCCGGCTTAAATCCGTGGATCTGGCGTTTATTCCCGAAGAATTCGCCAAAGATCAGGTCCGCACAAAGCTGCATAAGGACCGGCTGATCTGCATAGCGCCCGCGGATTTTGTTCCGATAAACGGGAAAAGTGTTACTACAGCGGACCTGGAAGCAAATAATCTGATAAACTATTACGGGCGAAACAATACGGATGCGGAGCTGTTTCTGGAGAAAAACGGGGTGTCCTTCAAATCCTCGTTTCATGTCGACGACGTGTTTACGCTGGTCTCCATGGTGGAGTGCGGTTTCGGCATCGGCATTACGACGGAGTTGTCCACAAAGGGAACAAGGCGCAACGTTAAAAAATATCCGCTGGAACCGGATTATTACCGCACCATAAGCCTGGTCGAGACCGACCCGGATTTCCAGACCCGCGCGGTATATACTTTAAGAGATTTTATTATTAGCTTCCTGGAGGCGGAGAATGAAGATAAAAACAGTTAAAAAAAGCTATGACGAAGTGCTGGGACTGCCGAAGCCGGAGCATAGGGATCCGAAGGTTTCCATGCCGCTGCTGCGCTGGGCGATGAAGACCGCCGGCGCGGGAGACCTTAAGGCTGTCAATTTCCGCTGGGAGCTTTCCGGGCTGGACAGACTGCCGGACGAGCCCTGCATGGTCCTGATGAACCATTCCAGCTTTGTCGACCTGGAAATGGCTTCAAATATACTCTATCCGAAGCCCTTTGCCATCGTCTGCACCTCCGACGGCTTTGTGGGGAAGGAGTGGCTGATGCGCGGTCTGGGCTGCATCCCGACCAATAAATTCGTGACAGACGTAGGCCTTATGAGCGACATCAAATACGCCCTGCGCACAAACAAAACGCATGTGCTGATGTACCCGGAGGCCAGCTATTCATTTGACGGCCGGGCGACCCCCCTGCCGGCGCGCTTCGGAGTGTTTCTCAAGTCTCTTAAGGTGCCGGTCCTGATGATACGCACCTATGGGGCCTTTGCGCGCGACCCGCTCTATAACTGCCTGCAGAAGCGGAAAGTTGACGTGCGCGCGGTGGTCAGCATGCTGTTTACGCCGGAGGATCTGAAGGCGCGTTCGACAGAGGAACTGGACGCGAAACTTTCCGAAGTATTCTCTTTCGATAATTTTACTTGGCAAAAAGAAAATAATATTGTTATAAATGAAAACTTCAGGGCTGACGGCCTGGAGCGCATACTGTACAGGTGCGACGCCTGCGGACGCGAGGACGGCATGAAGGGGCAGGGGACGCGCATACGCTGCGGCTGCTGCGGCCGGGAATACGAGCTGACTGAGCTCGGAGAGCTCGCGCTCAAAGAAACCGGAACTGCTTCGGCTGCCGTTTCCGGACAGGCGCTCACGGAAGGTTTCACTTCCGTCCCCGCCTGGTACGACTGGGAGCGCGACGAAGTCCGAAGGGAGATCGAATCCGGGACCTATCTGATCGACTGCGATGTCGATATACGCGTGTTCCGGGATTTTAAGGCGATATATGAGATCGGCGAAGGCCGCCTGGTCCACAATAATGACGGGTTTGTGCTGACCGGTCCGGACGGCCGGGAATACTGCCGCCGCAAACCGGGAGAATCCTACAGTCTCTATTCCGATTATTTCTGGTACGAGCTCGGAGATATGATCTGCATCGGAGATAACGAGATGCAGTTCTACTGCTTCCCCCAAACCCCCGTGCCCGTCGCGAAAGCCCGCATCGCCACCGAGGAGATGTTCAAAATAGCCAAACCTCGGAAGCGGAGAGCTTCTTCCTGACGCAGTAAGCGTTTCAGGCTGAAGCGGGCAATGGAAGTATCCCATGTCGAAGCGGACACCGGAGTTGTCAGGCAGTTTTACAGCGCTCTGCATTAAAGCAGGGCGCTGTTTTGTTGCTCAACCGTGAATTGTTGGCTTTTGTACGGATTTCGTATGTATTATGCAACACGAAAACAAACGATGTTGACAGTTTCCTTTTGTTTTGGCCTTGAAGCTGGGATACCGAAACGATCTTTACAAAAAAATGGGGATATATGCATCTGTGGGTATCTTTCTGGGCAATAATCTTATACTTACCTTTGATGATGAATACGGCAGGTTAAATCTTCAGCTTGCGTCAGCCATAATCCGGGAACGGTATATGATAGATATTGTCTGAAGCGTTCAGCGCAGTATCGCCTGCCAGGCGGTGATGAGTTTTTCGAGCGACCAGGCAGCGTTTGCGGGACTGGTGGAAGG
>JAFYFK010000017.1 GCA_017543805.1 Bacillota bacterium
AAATGGTGCTGGTCTATGTCTTCGACGCTCCTGAGCTTATCCCGACGATATATCCTTTCGGAAAACAGATTCCTGTCGGTATTTCCGAAGGAAAATGCAGCATAGATCTGAGCAGCTTCGCTTAGGGCAAGATAAAACTCCCGGCCGTTTCCGACCGGGAATTCCTTTTGCATTTATAACGTTCAGCCGCGGCTGAAATCGATTAAAGCAGGGATCCTACGCTGAGGAAGATCGGAGCGAATACGACCGCAACGATGGTCATCAGCTTGATGAGGATGTTGATGGACGGACCGGAGGTATCCTTGAACGGGTCGCCGACGGTGTCGCCTACGACTGCAGCCTTGTGGGTCTCAGAACCCTTGCCGCCGAAAGCTCCGCCTTCAACGTACTTCTTCGCGTTGTCCCAGGCGCCGCCTGCGTTGGACATCATGATAGCGAGGAGCACGCCGGAAGCAACAGCGCCTGCGAGCATTCCGCCCAGAGCCGCCGGGCCCATGATGAAGCCTACGAGCAGCGGAGCGATTACTGCCATAAGAGCAGGAGCGATCATTTCCTTAAGAGCAGCGCCGGTGGAGATGTCTACGCATCTTGCATAGTCCGGCTTGGAGGTGCCGGCCATGATGCCCTTGTCCTCACGGAACTGTCTGCGGACTTCTTCGATCATCTGGTTGGCTGCGCGGCCTACGGAGTTCATGGTGAACGCTGAGAACATGAACGGCAGCATAGCGCCGATCAGGAGGCCTGCGATCACCAGCGGGTTGAGGAGGTCGATGCCCTTGAGCTGAACGACTTCAGCATAGGAAGCGAACAGAGCCAGAGCGGTCAGAGCAGCGGAACCGATAGCGAAGCCCTTGCCGATAGCAGCGGTGGTGTTGCCTACAGCGTCCAGGGTATCGGTGATGTTGCGGACTTCCTCGGGAAGCTCGGACATCTCGGCAATACCGCCGGCGTTGTCGGAAACGGGACCGTAAGCGTCAACAGCGATGGTCATGCCAGCGGTGGAGAGCATACCTACAGCGGAAAGAGCGATTCCGTACATTCCGCCGAAGTGGTAAGCAACATAGATACCGACGGCGATGATGATGATCGGCCATACGGTGGAGAGCATGCCTACGCCGAGACCGCTGATGATGGTAGTAGCGGGGCCGGTCTGGGACTGCTCTGCTATGCTCTTAACGCTCTTGTAGTCGCCGGAGGTGTAGATCTCGGTGATCTTACCGATGGCAGTACCTACAACGAGTCCGCTGATTACAGCGATAGCATAGTTGAAGGTTCCGAAGAACACATTGCTGAGGACTACGGAAACGATAGCGGAGAGAATAGCCGCAACATAAGTTCCCATATCCAGAGCGTGAGCCGGGTTGGAGCCGTCCTTGCCCTTGACGGAAAGGATTCCGACGATGGAGGCGAGGATGCCGACCGCGGAGATGATGAGCGGGAACAGAGCGCCGTCGATGGCAAGCTCGCCCGCGAAAGTAGCGAACGCAAGAGTGATAGCGGAGATTATGGAGCCGACATAGGATTCGAAGAGGTCGGAGCCCATGCCTGCAACGTCGCCTACGTTGTCGCCTACGTTATCAGCGATAACTGCGGGGTTGCGGGGGTCATCCTCAGGGATACCAGCTTCTACTTTACCTACGAGGTCAGCGCCTACGTCAGCAGCCTTGGTGTAGATACCGCCGCCGACACGGCCGAACAGAGCCATGGAGGAAGCGCCGAGACCGAAACCGGTGAGGCACTCTTTTGCGACTTCCGGAGCAAGTACGGCAAATGCCGCGCCGACGCCGAGGATGCCGAGGCCGACTACGCACAGACCCATAACAGCGCCGCTCCTGAAAGCGACCTTCAGAGCCTGGTTCATGCCTCCCTCACGGGCCGCGTTTGCGGTTCTTACGTTACCCTTGGTAGCTACCTGCATACCAAAGTTTCCTGCGAGTACGGAGAAGCATGCGCCGATTACATACAGCACAGCTGTTACCGGACTGATGAAGACTGCCAGGACTACGGTAAGAACAACGACTACGATAATCATCGTTCTGTACTCTCTCTTAAGGAATGCCATAGCGCCTTCGTGGATGAAGCCGGCGATCTCGGTCATGCGCTCATTTCCGGTGCTCTGGGAGCCGATCCATTTGGCGAGCCCAAACGCAACCAGAAGTGCAACGATACCGACAACGGGGGCCACAAAAGATAAGCCACTCATTTTCTGTATCCTCCTTTGGATCCTAAAAAATAATTACCTGATAAAAATAAAAATCGAGAGGGCGAATTACTTCGCACCCCTTACGATTTTAACGTTTTTTAAGAACTTCTTCAACTACTCGATCATTACAAGAATGACGGAAACGAGAATAAATATTACCGCACCGGCAACTGTTACCTTAGAAAGAAGCTCGTCATAGCCCTTGCCCTTCTTCTTTCCGAAGAGCTGCTCAGCTCCGCCCGCGATGGAACCGGAGAGTCCGGCGCTGTTCCCCGACTGGAACAGGATGCTGGCGATCATGATGAGCGAGGCTAAAAGTAATAATACCATCAGAAAAATTCTCAATTTACTTACCTCCGAAATAATTGCCTAACAAGTATAGCAGAAGCACTATACAAAAAGCAAGAAAAAAAGCGCCGAATTTCTAATAAATTCAGCGCTTTTTAAGCCGTTGTATATTTAGTGGCAGCGGTTAGGCCGACGCACTACTTCTTGATATTATAGAAAGCCTTCATGCCTGCGTACTGAGCGGAATCGCCGAGGATGTCCTCAAGACGGAGCAGCTGGTTGTACTTGGCGATACGGTCTGTTCTGGAGAGAGAACCGGTCTTGATCTGTCCTGCGTTGAGGCCTACTACGAGGTCAGCGATGGTGGTGTCCTCGGTCTCGCCGGAACGGTGGGAAACTACAGCGGTGTAGCCGGCCTTCTTAGCCATTTCTACAGCGTCCATGGTCTCGGTGAGGGTTCCTATCTGGTTGACCTTGATCAGGATGGAGTTTGCGGTGCCCTTCTCGATGCCCTGGGCGAGTCTCTTGGTGTTGGTCACGAAGAGGTCGTCGCCAACGAGCTGGACCTTCTTGCCGAGGGTCTTAGTGAGCTTCTTCCAGCCTGCCCAGTCGTCTTCAGCAAGGCCGTCCTCGATGGAGATGATGGGGTACTTGGCTACGAGGTCAGCGAGGAAATCGATCATCTCGTCGGAGGTGAGTTCCTTGCCTTCGCCCTTGAGCTCGTACTTCTTGGTCTCGAGGTTGTAGAAGCTGGAAGCTGCAACGTCCATAGCGAGGAAGATGTCTTCGCCGGGCTTGTAGCCGGCCTTCTTGATAGCCTTTACGATGGTAGCGAGAGCTTCTTCGTTGGTCTTGAGGTTGGGAGCAAAGCCGCCTTCGTCGCCTACTGCGGTGTTCATGCCCTCAGCCTTGAGGATGCTCTTGAGGTTGTGGAAGGTCTCAGCGCCCATGCGGAGAGCTTCCGCGAAGCAGGAAGCGCCTACCGGCATGATCATGAATTCCTGGATGTCGAGGCTGTTGTCAGCGTGCTCGCCGCCGTTTACGATGTTCATCATCGGAACGGGGAGGGTCTTGCCGTTTACGCCGCCCAGATACTGATAAAGCGGAAGTCCGAGGCTCTCAGCTGCCGCTCTCGCGACTGCCATGGAAACGCCGAGGATGGCGTTGGCGCCGAGCTTGCCCTTGTTTTCGGTTCCGTCGAGCTCGCAGAGCAGAGCGTCGAGGCCCGGCTGATCCATCGCGTCGAGTCCTTCAACTGCCGGAGCGATGATCTCGTTTACGTTCTCAACTGCCTTGAGAACGCCCTTGCCCATGTAGCGCTTCTTGTCGCCGTCGCGGAGCTCTACTGCTTCGTGTACGCCTGTGGACGCGCCGGAGGGAACGATAGCTCTTCCCAGGGTGTTGTCGTCAAGCCATACTTCGACCTCTACCGTCGGATTTCCGCGGGAGTCAAGCACTTCGCGTGCGTATACTTCATCAATGATTGCCATAGTTTATATCCTCCTAAAATTCTGCGATTTTAATAAACTTTTCGGGAACAAGGCTTGCTCCGCCTACCAGAGCGCCGTCGATGTCCGGCATGTTAAGGATCTCGGAAGCGTTCTCGGGCTTGACGCTGCCGCCGTACTGGATCAGGACTTCCTCAGCGGTGTCCTTTCCGTAGAGCTCAGCGAGGACTCCGCGGATAAACGCGCACATTTCCTGTGCCTGATCCGCGGTAGCGGTCTTGCCGGTGCCGATCGCCCATACGGGCTCGTAAGCGATGACGACCTTCTTTGCGTCTTCAGCGGAGATGCCCGCAAAATCAGCAACTACCTGATTCTTAACGACTTCTTCCTGAACGCCTGCTTCTCTCTGTTCGAGGACTTCGCCTACGCAGAGGATGGGCAGGATGCCTGCCGGAAGGAGCTTCTTGAGCTTCTTGTTGACGGTCTCGTCTGTCTCGGCAAAGTACTGGCGTCTTTCGGAGTGTCCGACGATGCAGTATTCTACGCCGACTTCGGCGAGCATGGGAACGGAGATCTCGCCGGTGAAGGCGCCTTCGTCCTCAAAGTGGCAGTTCTGGGCGCCAACCGCGATGCCGGTGCCCGCAAAGCCTGCCTTTGCAGCCTGGAGCTGGAGGAAGGGAGCGCAGAACGCGAGCTCCACGCCGTCTCTCTTTGTATAGATCTTCTTAAATTCTTCGGCAAACTTTTCAGCGGAAGCGATGTTCTTGTACATCTTCCAGTTGC
>JAFYFK010000137.1 GCA_017543805.1 Bacillota bacterium
CCGCGCTCAGTTTTTCCCGGAGCCCGGAGCCTCTGAAATATAGACTTTTACAGGCTTTCCGGGGCGGTATTCCTCATTGGTCTGGAGGCATCCGTAGATGATATTTATAACGTCTATCTCGGCTTTTCCCTCCATCTCGCGCAGCGGAAAATCAACGCCGAACATATCTTTATACTGTATAAGAAGGATCTCAAGCATCTTTATGCTTCCTTTCTGAAAAAGTCCGGCGCGCCGGGCAGGCCGTCGGACAGGCATCTGCCCGTCCGTTACTTCCTTCGCTTTATCTGCTTCTGGTTCTGCTTCACCTTATACTGCCGTTCGGCGTTGGGATCCTTCGAAAAACCGTATATCAGGGCGGCAAAAACGGCAAATCCGCAGAGAACCGCGCCTATCATTATGCCGGACGTGTAGAACGCGTAGCCTATAACGTATCCGACCACCGTTATCCCTGCAAGTATAAGGAATTTCTTCTGTTTATAGTCCATCTGTTCCTCCGGTCTTAATAAAAGATCACCCTGGAGATCCGCCTGTTTCACGTGAAACACTTCGTTTCGGCTTGGGTATGAACATAAGTTTTCCACAAGATGTTGTGGAAACTGTCGAAAACTTTTGTTTGCCCCTCCGCGGCCAGAGATCTACCGCAAAGGCTTCTTTGACGGAGTACCGGCCTTCCTCGGATACGTCTTCGGCGTAGCGGAACGTTTTTCGATCACGACAAACACATGCCCGCTGCCCTCGATGCCGTCCGGACGGATATCCGCCAGACGCCCTCCGAGCTTTCCGATCGCAGGCTTTGCGGCCTCTGTCTCCTCAGCGGCAGCGTCCGTCTTATAAGCGATAAAGCAGCCCCCCTGCTTTACGAGCGGCAGGCAGTATTCAGCCAGCACGGAAAGATCCGCGACCGCCCTGGAAACAACAAGATCGAACTGTTCCCGGTATTCCGGCATATGGCCCAGATCCTCAGCGCGCGAATGCACGGTCCTGACGTTTGACAGACCAAGCTGAGCCGCAACGTCGTCGACAACTTTAAGCTTCTTTCCTATAGCATCCGTCAGCACAAAGCTTTTTTCCGGGCAGGCTGCCGCAAGAGGAAGGCCCGGGAAACCCCCGCCGGTGCCCATATCGAGCACAGCCCCGGCCTTTTCAAGCTCCGGAGCGCCAAGCAGCGCAAGAGAATCCACGATGTTCTTGTGCATAAACTCAGACGGCTCCCTGATGGCCGTAACATTGATCTTCCCGTTCCATTCCAGGGTCAGCGCGGCAAGCTTTTCGAAAGTCTGCAGATATGAAGGGTCAAGCCCTTTTTCCTTTAAAAAACCGTTCATTTCCATAATTAAGGGTTATTATACCACGGAGCGGGAAAAATCGCACGAAAACGGCAAAAAAGCGGCCCTGAAGGGAAACTGTTCCGTTTGACTGGACTCCCGCTTTTGGAATATAATGCATACATAACTTTTAGAAAGGAAAATAAGACTATGAACGGTAATTCAAAGCTTTGGGCTGTAGTAAGCTATATCACCCTTATTGGATGGTTCATTGCGCTGTTCTGCCGCGACAGAAGCGACAGACTGGTCCGCCAGCACCTTAATCAGGCCCTGATCCTTAACGTACTGTCGATCGGCGTCAACCTTCTTAACCGCATCGGCGGGCTGTTTGGCACCATAGCCTCGGTCATTGGTCTCGTCCTGTTTGTCTTCTGGGTCTGGGGCATCATACGCGCCGTAAAAGGCAGCGCCGAACCGCTTCCGTTTATCGGAGACCTGATGCACATACAGTAATAGAAACGCAGACGTCTTAAATCGGGATTCGCGGGAATCCCGATTTTTGTGTAGTTTCAAAAGGCGGAATTGTATATAATAGTCAACATGGATACTACTATTGCGGCAATTTCAACAGCATATGGGGAAAGCGGCATCGGCATCGTAAGGATGTCCGGGCCTGAAGCGTTTGATATCGCAAAAAAAATATTTGTCCCCGCGGGAGAACTCAAAAAGCCCTTTGAGCCGAAACCGCGCTATATGCATTACGGGCACATAATCGATCCGGAAGACAATTCCGCGCTCGACGAAGTACTCTGCGTTTTTATGCAAAAACCGCATACTTATACAGCAGAAGATCTGGTAGAGATACAGTGCCACGGTAGCATGCTCGCGCTGAAAAACATACTGGATCTCTGCCTTAAGCAGGGGGCTGTTCCCGCCGCGCCGGGCGAGTTTTCCAAGAGGGCATTCCTCAACGGAAGGATAGATCTGTCCCAGGCGGAGGCAGTCATAGACCTTATCAAAGCGCGTTCCGGAAAGAGCTTCGACCTGGCGCTCGGGCAGCTGCGCGGGCAGCTTTCTGAAAGGGTCGCCGGCATAAGAAAAGAGCTCCTGGACCTTCTCGTCGAGCTTACGGTCAATATGGATTACCCCGACGAGGATATAGAGTATCTGCAGTACGAAAAACTGTCCAATAGTCTATTGGCGATAGACGATAAACTTATCAAATTGCTGAAATCCGCGGGAGAGGGGCGCATACTCAGGGACGGACTCGGAATAGCCCTGGTCGGCAAACCCAACGTCGGAAAATCGTCTCTGCTGAACGCCCTTTTAAAAGAAGACCGCAGCATCGTCACGGATATTCCGGGGACGACCAGAGACACTATAGAGGAACAGGCGTCCATCCGCGGCATCCCCGTAAGGTTGACGGATACCGCGGGAATAAGAGAGTCGGAAGACCTTGTTGAATCCCTCGGGATCGAGCGCTCAAAGGAAGCCTTCAACAAGGCGGACATCGTGGTGCTGATTCTCGACGCGAGCCGTCCGCTCGACTCAGAAGATATGCTTCTGATCGATATGCTTCAGGGCAGACAGTGCATAATTATACTGAATAAAAGCGATCTTCCTCAGCAGCTTTTCGATTACGAGATCCTTGACGACCTGCCGGGAAGCGTCATCATACAGGCATCGATGAAGACCGGCGAAGGCATCGAGAGCTTCTGCGACATTGTCGAACAGCTTGTGCTCGGCGGGAGCGTCAGAAAAGAAAACGACGCTCTGCTGACAAACGCGCGCCACGAGGACTGCGTCCGCCGCGCGCAGAAGGAGATCAGCGAGGCTGTGGCGATGGCGCACCTTATGGAGGCCATGGACTTCATAGAAGTCAACGTCCACGCCGCTTACGACGCGCTCGGCGAGATACTCGGCGAGACCGCAGGCGACGACGTTATTCAGGAAGTTTTCTCAAGATTCTGTCTGGGGAAATGATCCTATCCTGCTTGAAAAAATAATTTATAGAAAGAATCAGTTACTCAGAGGGTCCTCAGGGAACCCGGTTCTTAGCGATCGGCGAGCTGCAGGCGAAGACGGAGCTTAGAACCGCTGGGAGGGTCCCCTGAGGAGCGAGAGCGACCCGATGAAGAACTGATTCTTTAAAAATGCTCAATAAGAAAAACATGCAGACAAAACTAATGGGACAATATGACGTGGTGGTGATCGGGGCAGGGCATGCCGGATGCGAGGCAGCTCTCGCTTCCGCGCGCCTCGGCATGAAGACACTCGTCCTTTCAATAAACCTCGAAGCCGTCGCAAACATGTTCTGCAACCCGGCCATAGGCGGCACGGGCAAGGGACACCTGGTCAGGGAGATCGACGCGCTCGGCGGACAGATGGGTCTGGTCATAGACAAGACCTTTATCCAGAGCCGCATGCTCAATACATCAAAAGGGCCCGCTGTTCACTCTTTAAGAGCCCAGGCCGACAAGCTTCGCTACCACGACGAGATGAAGCGCGTTCTTGAGCAGCAAAAAAACGTCCTTTTAAAGCAAGGCGAGGTATCAGATATCGACCTCGACGAAAACGGCGCTGTACGGGGCGTTTTTTTGAGAACAGGTGCTTACTACTCCGCAAAAGCCGTTATAATCGCCACCGGGACCTTCCTGGCGGGCAAGATATTCATCGGAGACGCAGTTGTCGAGAGCGGGCCTAACGGACTGGCCCCGGCAAGCGTGCTCGCGAAAAACCTGCGCGCCCGCGGTTTCAATTTAAGACGCTTCAAGACCGGCACCCCGGCGCGCGCTCTGTCGTCGTCTCTCGACTACAGCAAGATGCAGATACAGCTCGGCGACGAACACGTGACCCCGTTCTCCTTTATGAACGACGACCTGGATAAGGAGCAGGTCCCGTGCTGGCTCACATGGACCAACGCGGAGACCCACCGCATAATAAACGAAAACCTTCACCGCTCGGCGCTGTTCGGCGGACAGATAGAAGGCGTCGGCCCGCGCTACTGCCCGTCTATAGAAGACAAGGTACACCGCTTTGCCGACAAGGAGCGCCACCAGTGCTTTGTGGAGCCGGAAGGGCTCTCGACAGAAGAGATGTATCTCCAGGGCATGAGCAGCAGCCTTCCTGAGGACGTGCAGGAAGCCTTCTATAAAACAATGCCCGGCCTTGAAAACCTGCAGATAGTCCGCAGCGCATACGCAATAGAATATGACTGCATCGACCCGCTCGAGCTCAAACTGTCTCTGGAGCATAAGGAGCATCCCGGGCTCTTCTGCGCCGGACAGTTCAACGGAAGCTCCGGCTACGAAGAAGCCGCTGCGCAGGGACTGATGGCAGGGATCAACGCAGCTCTCTGGATACAGGGAAAAGACCCCTTCATTCTCGACCGCTCCGAAGCTTACATAGGAGTGCTCATCGACGACCTCGTGACAAAGGGAACAAACGAACCCTACAGGATCATGACCTCCCGCGCGGAGTACCGCCTGGTGCTGCGCCAGGATAACGCTGACAGCAGGCTTACGGAAAAGGGCAGGGCTATCGGCCTCGTTACGAACGAGCGCTACGAGAAATACCTGCAGACAAAAGCC
>JAFYFK010000018.1 GCA_017543805.1 Bacillota bacterium
CGGCGTGGGCTACCACGACTGGCTGCGAGGCATTCCCGGGGCGGAAAAGGCCGTGCGACGGGCCTTCGCGCTCTGCCGTGACCGGGGCTTTCCCACCGGGGCGGAGATGTGCCTGTGGAAAGAAAACGCGCACACCTTGCGGGAGAGCGTCAACTACCTCGCCTCGGTGGGCTGCCGGAGCCTCAAGACCAATCCCGTGGCGGACACGGGCGCCTGGCACGAGGGCGGCTGGGCGGAAAAGCACGGTCTTGACACCGACGAGACCTATACCCTTTATCTGAACTACTTGGAGGACTTCTACCGGGATCTGCCGGCGATCCATCTGCATCTGGGCGGCTTCTTCGCCGCGGATGGGCGGCAGCCGGATACATACAGTCTGCCAGCCATCCATGCGGCAAAGGACCCGGAGAACATCTGCATGTGCGCCCATGCCCGCACATCGATGTACATCTCCGCCGAGGGCCGGGCGCTGACCTGTATGCCCATCTCCAACAACGACGCGTTTCAGGCGGACTATCCGCTGATTCAGGAGCTGGGGCTGCGGCAATGCCTGACGGAATCGAAGTATATGGAGCTCATCAATACCCGCTCCGCCGCCGTGCTGGCTCATAACGAAAAATGCGTTGACTGCGCCTATCGCAGACTCTGCCTCGGCGGCTGCCGGGCGGCGGGCCTTCAGTGCCATCCCGGCGACATCCTCGCCCCCGATGAATCCACCTGCAGGCTCTTCCGTGACGGCTGGCTGCGGCGAATTGCGGAAAAGGTAAGCAAACTGCGTCCTTCGGCGGAATGCGCAGAGCGAAAGCGGCTGCGTGAGCTTGGCCGTGAAGACGAGCTTCTTAAAATTGAAAACTGACGAGATGGAAAACAGAAGGTTTTTCGGGAAAGGATATAACGAAAACGACTATGTTTTTAAATGGTCAAATGGCATTCCATTTTCACCAGATTATGTGACGTCACATTTTTCAGATTTGCTTGAATAACATGGACTTCCGCATATACGATTTCATGAATTACGCCATAGCTGTGCAAGCCTTTTGTTGAATAATGGATTCACATTGAAAGACGTTCAAGAATACATGGGGCATGCAGATATACAGATTACGGCTGATATTTATGGACATCTTGACGTTGCAAGAAAGGATATGCTCTCAAAAGGAATTGAAAGCTGTATATTCTGAAAAGTGTTAGAAAAAGTGTTAGAAAAACAGAGAAAAAGAAAAATCACAGAGTCCGAAAACCCTGTGATTTCAATGGTCGGAGTGTCGGGACTTGAACCCGAGGCCTCTTGACCCCCAGTCAAGCACGCTACCAAACTGCGCCACACCCCGATAAAATGGAGCGGAAGACGAGATTCGAACTCGCGACCCTCGCCTTGGCAAGGCGATGCTCTACCCCTGAGCCACTTCCGCACCAGAACGTCGAATAGTATAACAAATAAATATTGAGAAATCAAGTGCGATTTGCTATAATTTTTAAGCGTGATGCGCCCGTAGCTCATTTGGATAGAGCGTCAGACTCCGACTCTGAAGGCGGCAGGTTCGAATCCTGTCGGGCGCACCATTTAATTGTATATGATTGGTGCCGGCAGGATTCGAACCTGCATGCAGGGTCACGAGAGAGCGAGCCGTTGGCGAAGCTCGAAAGATCCTGTCGGGCGCACCATTTTTTTATGCGGGAAGGTGCGTTATGCACCTGGAGATAAGATAAACGACCGCATTCGTGATATGATTATATAATGACCGCCGCAGCTGCAGCGCTTGCGGTGGTCTTCATTTCTTGGTATGCTATTAGCGGATCATTGATCCGGGCGGAGGCAGTTATGGCTGGGAAAAAGTTTGCGCTGACGGAGGAGACTCTTGCCGTCATTGAAGATATCGGCGGGCACATGCCGGGCGGTTTTTTTATTTATAAATTCAAACATCCTGAAGAACTGATCTATGTCAACAAAGCTGTGTTTGACATCTTCGGCTGCGCGGACATCGAAGAATTCAAAGCTCTGACGGGCTGGACCTTCAGGGGCATGGTACATCCGGAGGATTATGACAGGGTATCCGCAGCGATCGTCGACCAGATAGGCGCAAATAACGATCAGATGGACTACGCGGAATACCGCATCATCCGCAGGGACGGAAAGGTCCGCTGGGTGGACGATTACGGACATTACTGCGAAACCACGGCCTACGGCGGCATCTACACGGTGTTCATCTCGGATATAACGGAGAAGAGGGAACAGCGGGAGACAGACAAGGCGACCCGCGACGCGGTCATTTCGACTCTTACCAATTCCTATAATACGGTTTGGCTGATAAGCGACGTGGCAACGGAGGAAAACTCCCTGTACCATACAGACCTTGACGCCGCGCACGAGGCTGCGATACGCAACGCGCTGAATCACGCACGTTACACGGACACCAAGACCGAGTATGTCGCCACGATGGTCGCCGCGGAGGATCAGGCGCGCATGCAGGAACAGATAGGGCTGCCGTTTATCCTGAAGCAGTTTGAGACAAAAGACCAGTTTTCGGTCACTTTTGTACGCGCGCTGGAAAGCGAACCGAGGCATTACCGTGTTGACATCGGCAAGGTGCTGATGCCCGGAGGACGCCTCGGCGTTATGATGGGCTTTAAGGATGTCGAGGACGAAGTGCAGCGCGAGTTGGAATACAAGAGGCGCATAGCTGAGGCAAATGCCAGCGCGCGCAACGAATTCCTCACCAACATATCCCACGATATCCGGACGCCTATGAACGCCATCGTAGGATATGCCAATATAGCTAAAAGCCGCAGGTCTGAACCGGAGGTGGTCGACGACGCGCTTGAAAGTATCGGGTCATCCAGCCACTTCCTGCTGTCGCTGATAAACGATATCCTTGATATTTCCAAGATAGAAAGCGGCAGGATGCAGGTAAATCCCGCCCCGTGCAACCTGAACGACATTTTCCGCCGAATAGAGGATATAACGGTTCTGCAGGCTAAGAACAAATCTCTGTTTATCACGTATCGGCACGACAGCGTACGGCATGTGCATGTGAAAGCGGATGAACTGCGCATCGAGCAGGTCCTGGTCAACATAATCAGCAACGCCATTAAATATACTCCTGTCGGAAAGACAGTTGATCTTATAGCCGAAGAAGAACCGGCCGAAGGCAGCAGAAACCTGTATCGCTTTATCGTAAGAGATACGGGAATAGGCATCAGCGAGGATTATCTGCCGCATATCTTCGAAAGTTTCTCCCGCGAAGAAAAGACGACGGTCAACCGCATCCAGGGGACAGGGCTCGGCCTCGCCATATCCGCAAAGGTCGTGGAGATGATGGGCGGTAAGATCTTCGTTAAGAGCAAAGTGGGCGAAGGCTCGGAGTTTACTGTGGAGCTGGAGCTCGAATCCCTTGAAAGCGATGAGGCTGCAGGGGAGTCCGCTATCGGAGATATAGATCTGTCCGGCCGCCGCGTACTGCTTGTCGAGGACAACGACATCAACGCCGAGATAGCGGAAATGATACTTTCAGAGTACGGCATAGACATCGAAAGAGCGGAGAACGGTCAGATATGCCTGGATAAGATCCTGTCGCATGGAAACGGATATTATGACGCTGTGCTGATGGACATTCAGATGCCTGTGATGAACGGCCTCGACGCCGCGAGGGCGATTCGCGCCATGCAGGGCGACTATTTCAGGACGCTGCCTGTGATCGCGATCAGCGCCAACACCTCTGACGGGGATGTGATGGATTGCCTTTCAGCCGGTATGAACGCTCATCTTCCGAAGCCATTTGAACCGTTCGATCTCTTGAAGATCCTCGATGAGCATATAAATAAAAAGGAGGCTGCAGGATGGGCATTTTAGCGGCTTTTATGGTTCCTCACCCGCCGATGATAATACCGGAGATCGGCCGCGGCAGCGAGGATCAGATACAGGAAACTGTACAGGCTTATGAGCGCGTCGCGGAGGAGATCGCTGCGCTGGCGCCGGAAACGATCATAATCACAAGCCCGCACAGCATCATGTACGCGGACTATTTCCATATCTCGCCGGGCAGAGGCGCAAAAGGGTCTTTTGCGCAGTTCCGCGCGTCTTCGGTAAAGTTTGCTGAAGATTACGACACTGAACTCGTCGAACGCATATGCGGACTCGCCGCGTCGGAGGACTTCCCCGCGGGCACGCTTGGGGAGAGGGACGCGTCGCTGGATCACGGGACTATGGTCCCGCTGTGGTTCATACGCCGAAGATACGCGGGCGGAAAGATAGTAAGGATAGGGCTTTCCGGCCTTCCGCTTACGGATCATTACCGCCTTGGACAGCTGATCGCGCAGGCTGCGGAGGACCTTGACAGAAGGGCTGTCATCGTCGCGAGCGGGGATCTGTCGCATAAGCTGCAGGATTACGGTCCCTACGGTTTTGCTCCGGAAGGCCCGGAATACGATCGACGCATCATGGATGTCTGCGGAAGGGCGGCCTTCGGCGAACTCTTGGATTTTGATGAGAATTTCTGCGACAGGGCTGCTGAATGCGGTCACCGCTCCTTTGTCATAATGGCCGGAGCGTTTGACGGGCTGGGCGTAAAAGCCGAAGCGCTGGCGCACCAGGACGTGACCGGCGTAGGCTACGGGATCTGTACTTTCTATCCCGAAGGACCGGATCCGAACAGGCATTTCCTGAAAGATCATCTGGACCGACAGGAAAGAGAGTGCCTTGAAAGAGCCGAAAAAAGCGATCCCTATGTAAAGCTTGCAAGGGCGTCCGTCGAAAGCTGGGTCAGGCACAGGCAGATAATGCCGGTCCCGGAAGGCTTGCCGGAGGAGATGCTTTATCAGCGCGCCGGGACATTCGTATCCATACACAAAAACGGGCAGCTGCGCGGCTGCATAGGCACCATCGCGGCGACGCAGGGCAGCATCGCGGAGGAGATAATACAGAACGCGGTCAGCGCGTCTTCCAGAGACCCGCGCTTTTCGCCCATAAAACCCGGCGAGCTCTCCAGCCTTGAGATAAGCGTCGATGTTCTCGGAGACGCCGAAGACATCGATTCCCCGGACCAGCTCGACGTCAAACGCTACGGGGTCATCGTGACCCGCGGGCACAGGCGGGGACTGCTGCTCCCGAATCTTGACGGGATAGATACTGTCGATGAACAGATAAAGATCGCAAAGCAGAAGGCAGGCATAATGGAATTCGAGAAGTGCAGCCTTCAGCGTTTTGAAGTCGTAAGGCATTATTGAGAGGTCTGCGGATGGCAAGGTGTGAAGTTTGCTTCAGGCACTGTGAGATACCGGAAGGGGGCCTGGGCTTCTGCGGAGGGCGCACGGCGAGGAACGGCCGGGTCGAGGCCTTTAATTACGGCCGGATAACCGGGTTTTCGCTGGATCCCATAGAAAAGAAGCCTCTGGCGCGTTTTTATCCCGGGAGTTACATTTTGTCCGTCGGCAGTTTCGGCTGCAATCTGCGCTGCCCGTTCTGCCAGAACTACGATATTTCCTGGTCGGATGAGGCGAAAAGGTATGCGAAGCAGGCGGAGACCCTGAGTCCTGAGGAACTGACTGAGATCGCGCTTAGAACAAGGAACAGGGGAAACATTGGCATCGCGTTTACATACAACGAGCCTCTTATCGGATATGAATTTGTGAGGGATACCGCAAAACTCGCAAAGGAACACGATCTGAAGACCGTCCTGGTGTCAAACGGCACCGCGGAGCTGTCCGTTCTGGAGGAGATCTCCCCGTATATCGACGCAATGAACATCGATCTTAAGGGATTTACTGACAGATATTATAACGAACTGCTCGGAGGCAGCCGGCAGATGGTCATGGCGTTTATAGAAGAAGCTGTAAAGCACTGCCATGTGGAGCTGACGACGCTGATCGTCCCGGGCGAGAACGACTCAGAGGATGAGATGCGGGAGCTGTCCAAATGGGCCGGGGCGATGAAAGAACCTGACGGGGAGAGCGTTCCGCTGCACGTCAGCCGCTTCTTCCCGCGTTTCCATATGACTGACCGTCCCGCGACCGATGTCAAAAAGGTTTACAGACTTGCGCAGATCGCAAGGGAAAACCTCGAATACGTATATACGGGGAATTGCTGAAAATGTTTGACTGTTTTGAAGATCAGAAGGCTCTGGTGACGGAGCTTGTGAATATAAAAAGCGTTGTCGGCTGCGATGGCTGCGAGCAGGCCATGGCTGAGCATGTGTATGACATGCTTGCCGGCTGGGACTATTTTAAAGCGCACCCGGAAAATCTGTTCCTTATACCGACTGAGAGCGACACGCTTAAGCGAAGCAGCGTCGCGGCGGTCGTGGAAGGGGACTTCGGCGATGCGGACGAAGGCGGAGATAAAACGCGGCAGACCGTTCTCCTTATGGGGCATTTAGACACTGTTGCCATAAGCGATTACGGAAAACTGGAATCGCTTGCGCTGCGGCCGGAAGAACTCAGGAAAGCCTTTGAAAACTCCGCGGATCCGGAGCTTGCCGCGGACGCGGAAAGCGGTCTGTATATGTTCGGCCGCGGAAGCCTGGACATGAAGGCCGGGGTCGCGAGCCATATGTTTATACTGAAGCATTTTTCGGAGCACAGGACGGAACTTAAGGGAAACCTTATAGCTCTGTTTGAATGTGACGAGGAAGGCGATTCCCACGGCATGCTCACCTCCGTAGGGTATGTGAAAAGGATCGCGGAAGAGCGCGGGCTCGTCATAA